>JBGPJS010000430.1:0-3812 GCA_041485505.1 Gemmatimonadota bacterium
AGGGGAAGGTGGAGTGGCGGGATCCCGTCACTATCCGGCTCACGCCGGCAGGCCCGCTCACGCCCGGGACGACCTACACGGTTACCGTCGCCAACAGCTTCCAGGCCATGGACGGGAGCCGGCTGGAGGAACCCTACCACTTCACCTTCGCCATTACCGGCCCCCGGGTCCTGACCGGTCTTCCCGCCAATTCTGACGAGAAGCCCCGGTACCTGGCCCCCGATACCAGGTTCCGGGTGATCTTCAGCGCACCGATCGATCTCTCTCAGGCCAACGCCCTGGCCTATCTCGATTTCGACCAGACCTGCCGCTCGCCGGGAGTGATCCGGCTCAAGGCCACCGGACAGCGCGCCATCACCGACCAGGATCCCTGGGAGTTTCGTGATGCGGGAGGTTATGAGCGCGATCGTGCCGCCGACCCGCTGCGTCGGGTGGTGGAGTTCAGGGCCGAAAGGAAGCTCCCCTATGACTGTGCGGGAGAGCTGGTGGTTCCTTCAGTGATCGATCCGGAGGGCACCAGCCCATTTCTGAAATGGGGGTTCCATACCTACGGTCCTCTCACCCTCTCGAAGGCGCGATGCGCCGGCGATCACTTCTGCCCGTCCGGCGGGATCAGGGTGCAGTTCGGCACACCGGTCCGCGGGTCGGAGGTCCAGTCGAAGCTCAAGATCCTTCCTTCGGTACCGTTCATTATCTCGGATACCGCCGAGGAGTCCGACGACTGGTATCTCGAGGCAGAACTCAAGCCCAACACCTCCTATGCCGTGTCGGCCGATCCCGGGTTGACCGACGTCTTCGGCCAGCGGGTCGAGGGGAATCCCGCCGCCGGGTTCACCACCACCGGCTACGCGCCCCTGGTGGAACATGCCTATGGCCGGATGACGGTGGAACGGAACGCCTTCCGGACCCTCGCGGTGAAGTACGTCAACGTGGACACGCTCGATGTGGCGATCGCCGCGGTGCCGGACTCCCTCGAAGCGGAGATTCTCCAGTACAGCCGGTGGGGGTCGCGAAACGATGAGACTCTGCCGGCCATCATGGCCGGGGCCAGCCGCCGGGTCGTGGCTCTGCGTCAGGAGCCGGATCGGGTACGGATTTACGGGGTCAAGCTCCCGCTGTACAACGCCCAGCGTCCCCACAGTCCGACCCTGCAGGTGGTGCAGGTCACCAGCCCCCAGCTGGCGAATGTGGGGCCGGAGGGGCAACCCTACGCCATCGTGCAGGTCACCGATCTCGGCGTCCATGCCCGGATCGGTACCGAAGAAGGGGTGGTCTGGGTCACCGGCGCCTCCGACGGCAAGGCACGCATCAACGCCACCGTGACGCTCTACGACAAGAGCGGCCGGGTCCGTGCCACCGCCAGCACTGACGCCGACGGTCTCGCGTATCTCTCGGGGTTCAAGCCTGATACTTCGGCCGGCGAGGACGAAGCGTACTCCGGCTTCGAGGGGTATGTCGCGGCGGTGCTCGGCAACGACCGCGCCATCACCACGATCAGCCAGTACGACCCCGATCTGAGTCCCTGGCAATTCAATGTCCGCAGCGCCTGGGGCGACCAGCGGATCCCGGCCGTCGGAGCGGTCTTCACCGAACGCGGGATCTACCGTCCGGGCGAGCCGCTCTACGCCAAGGCGATCGTACGCGCCGGAGCGTTAGGCGCACTCAAGGTGCCGTCGCCGTCTGATTCCCTGCGTTGGACCTTTGCCGACCGTGAGGGCGGCACGCTCAAGCAAGCGGTCGTTGCGCTCTCCCCCTTTGGGACCGGTGACCAGACCTTTCAGCTCCCGACCACCCTGGCCCTCGGCACCTACCAGGTGAAGATCGCCAGCCGCCATCTGGGTCAATGGCTCGACCTGGCCTCGACCAGCTACCGGGTGGCGGAATACCGGCCGCCCGAGTTCCTGGTGGATGCGACGACCGCCGGGGGCGCCCGCTTTCCCGGCGATTCCCTCCGGGTCCGGGTGGAAGGGCGCTATCTCTTCGGCGCCCCGATGGGACGTGCCGCCGTGAGCTGGACCGCTCGACAGGCCTCGCTGTATTTCTGGGACCTGCAAATCCCCAACACCGATGGGTACTTCCTGGGGGATAACGGCTGGTGGTGGGAGGACAACGGCGAGACCGGACCCCAGGTCGACGTCACCGGCAGCGGTTCCGATACCCTCGACGCGGCAGGCCACCTCGACCTCGGGGTGTCACTGGCGCCGCCGCCGAAAGGCCGGCCGGCCCGCGCGACCGTCGAGGCCACCGTCACCGATGTCAACCGCCAGACGGTGACCGCGTCCGCGTCGGTCATTGTGCATCCCGCCTCCTTCTATCTTGCCGCGAAGGCGCTGGGAGAGAGCTACTTCTGGACCGAGGGGGTGCCCCAATCGGTGGCGGTGCTCGCGGTCAACCCGGAGGGTGAGCGGGTCCCGGGCGTCGCGGTGAAAGGAACCATCGTCCGGCGGGAGTGGCATCAGGTGCACCGCGACCGTGAGGGCTATGCCGAAAATGTCGGCGAGTGGGTTTCGGACACCGTGGGGCGCTGCACTGTCACCACCGCCGCCGCGCCGGTCAACTGCGAATTCACTCCGAAGGCGGGCGGAACCTACATCGTGGGCTTCCGCGCGACCGACGAAAAGGGGCGCGGGGTCTCGACCAGTTTCTATCGCTGGGCCACCGGCAAGGACTGGGTGCCGTGGAATGACGAGAGTCAGTTCAAGATGGACCTGATCCCGGACAAGACGCGATACAGCGTCGGGGATACCGCCACCGTACTCCTGGCCTCGCCCTTCACCGGCGCGGAGGCCTGGATCACCGTGGAGCGTGAGGGGCTGATCGAGCAACGGCGCCTGAGGCTCAGCTCGGGTTCGACGACCCTCAGGTTTCCGATCACCGAGGCCTATGCGCCGAACGTTTTTGTCTCCATCATCGTTGCCCGCGGCCGGAGCGCCGATCCAGGCCCGCTGGACGATCCGGGACGCCCGACGATCCGGGTCGGCTACACCGAGCTGAGGGTGACACCTGAAGTCAAACGGCTGACGGTCGCGGTGGAGCCGATGGCAGAGGAGTACCGCCCGGGCGATACCGCGCGGGTGAAGCTCCGGGTCAGGGATGCGCGTGGTGGCGGTGAGAGGAGCGAGGTCACTCTCTGGGCGGTGGATGAAGGAGTGCTCTCACTCACCGGCTACAAGACTCCCGATCCGCTCGACCTGCTCTACCAGCCCCGCGGCCTGGGCCTTCGGCTGGCGAGCAACCTCACCACGGTGGCCCCTCAAGTACCCGAGGGGGAGAAAGGCCGGGCCCCCGGCGGAGGTGGCGGTCTGGGCGAGAGCGACATTCTTCGCTCCCGCTTCAAGACCACCGCGTTTTTCCTCGGCAGCGTCGTCACCGATTCGGCGGGGAACGGCCTGGCCAAAGCCAGGCTCCCCGACAATCTCACCACCTTCCGGGTGATGGCGGTGGCGGTGACCGTCGCTGACCGCTATGGCAAGGGAGAATCGCCGCTGCTCGTCACCCGGCCGCTGCTGGCCCGGCCCGCGCTGCCGCGCTTCCTCCGTGAAGGGGACCAGTTCACCGCCGGTGTGGTGGTGAATCAACGGGCCGGAGGCACGCCCACGGTGCTGGTCCAGGCGGAGGGAAAGGGAACCACCCTCGGCACCGCGGCATCGCAGACAGTCACCCTCGAAGCGGGCCGAGGCCGCGAGGTTCGCTTCGGCTTCCACCAGCCGCTGAGTGGCGGGCCCGCGGTCGGCGACAGCGCCACTTTCCGATTCAAGGTATCGAGCGGCAAAGATGCGGACGCCGTGCAGCAGCGACTCGCCATCCAGCCG
>JBGPJS010000431.1:0-3806 GCA_041485505.1 Gemmatimonadota bacterium
CGAACGCCACCTCGGGGCCTGGCAGGCCCGAGTCGCGGAGCAACCGGCGGCGTAGTGCCAGTGAGCAGTAAGCAGTGAGCAGTGAGCAGGTCGCTTCCGAGAGCCAGTGACTCTCCCGGTCCGTTGAATGCCGGTCGCCTGGCTCCGGAACAACCCGCTTACTGCTTACTGCTCACTGCTTACTGAAGGGGGGGTGGTTGCGCGGTAAGCACCAAGGGGCAAGATTCCTCCCCGCGAATCCCCGGTCTGCAACCGGCAACCCGCCGGCATGGTTCCCCGGGTACCTAGGGAGTCGAGTGGATGGCCAAGGAAGAGGGCATTGAAATGGAGGGCGTCGTGCAGGAGGTGCTCCCGGACCGGAACTACCGGGTACTGCTCGAGAACGGCCATACAATTCTGGCCTACGCCGCCGGCAAGATGAGCAAGTTCAAGATCCGGGTCCTGGAAGGAGACCGGGTCAGTGTGGTCCTCTCGCCTTACGATCTTACCCGCGGGCGGGTCATCTACCGCCACAAGTAATGTGGGGCGGGGCATCGCCCGCCCTGCGCCGAAGGGGTGACCCTCCGTCCAGCGCCGTCCCTGACAACGAAAACGGGCCGCTCATCTGAGCGGCCCGTTTTGGCTCGGGCGGAGCGGTTCTACGCCGGTCCGGGCGCGGCAATGCCGCGCCCCCTACATTACTTCACCTTGGTGACATTCTCCGCCGCGGGGCCTTTTTGCCCCTCGACGATGTCGAACTCCACCTTCTCACCTTCCGCGAGGCTCCGGAAGCCCTCGGCCTTGATCGCGGTGTGGTGAACGAAACAGTCCTTCTGTCCATTGTCGGGAGTGATGAAGCCATAGCCCTTGGCGTCATTGAACCACTTCACCGTGCCAGTGGTGCGTGCCATTCTACCTAACTCCGTGTTGGGATTCTGGTGGTCGGGGTCCGGTTTGGCCGCACCTGCCGACTTCTGTATGAGAACGGGCCCGTCCCGTCCCATATAGTTGAAAAAAGACCCGGAGCGTCGGGCCCGGGTCTTGACGTGTTCCAGAAGGGAGTCCTGCTGGTGCCACACCCGGCCAAGCCAACTGGCCATCTAAAAGCCGCGACAAAGATGCACCCGGGGTTGGGTCTGTCAAGGGGGGGGGAGGCCCCTCCCCCTTTTGGCCAGAGGCCATAGGCCAGAGGCCTTAGGCTTTCGGCCTATGGCTTACGGCCACTTCCCCCAAGAGGGGTGGTTCTCACCTTACCGGAGGTACAGGTAGAGGCCGTAGCCCCCGACGCCGGCCCCGGCGATGGTGATGATCGGCTCGTCCACAATGAGGCCGGTGACGATGCCGGCGCCGCCGACGATCATCAGGACCTGGCCCAGGCTCCGCCCCGACCGGCTGCCACGGACGAGCGCTGAAGCCTGAATCCGGGCAACCTTGTCGACGGGGGCTGAGTGCACCGGTCGGAGGGCCGCCGCGGCGATCCACTGGTCGGGGGAAGCCGACAGACCTGCCGGCGTCTGAGCCCGGACCGGGGAGGGAGCGGCAAGGAGCAGCAGGGCGACAGTGGTGAGCACGGCAACGGCTCTCATGATCTCTCTCCGGTCAGGGTTTCCACCAACGTAACGCCGTTTTGGCCCATTCTCCGCTCCGTCGCCGAAGCCCCTTGCCAGTGGCCCGATTGAGGGCCTGGAGGAACTCGATCGCGGAGGGGTAGCGCAGCTCCACTTCACTGCGGAGTGCGCGCTGGAGCACGTGCTGGAGGTCCTCGTTCACGTCGCTGCGGCGTTCGGCGACGGGGGGGAGGAGGTTGTTGGTCTGCTTGGAGAGAACCTGCTCGACTGTGTTGCCGGAGAAGGGCGGCTCGCCGAGGAGCGCGAAGTACGCCACGGCGGCGAGGCTGTAGAGGTCGGAGCGCTGGTCCACCCGCTCGCCCAGGAGTTGTTCGGGGCTCGCGAATTGAGGAGTGCCGCTCTGACTGGTGGCTCCCCCGAAGCGGCCCTGCCCGCGTAGTGCCAGGGCCAGACCGAAGTCGGTGATCCGCAGGCTCCCGTCCGGCTCGGTGAGCATATTCTCCGGTTTGAGGTCGCGGTGCACCAGGCCGGAGGCGTGGGCTTGGGAGAGCGCGGAGAGGGCTTCCTTGAGGAGCCGGAGGATGCGATCCAGTGGCAGCGGACCATCCCGGCTCACCATCTGGGCCAGGCTGGGCCCCGCGACCAGCTCCATGGTGTACCAGATCAGCCCGGCCCGACCCCCGATATCGTAGATGTTCACGATGTTGGGGTGATTCAGCCGGGCGGCAAGCTGGGCCTCCCGGCGAAAGCGCTCCACCACCGCCGGGTCGGTGGTGAGTTGAGGATGAAGCACCTTGAGGGCGACTTCCCGCTCGAGATGGAGGTCGCGCACCCGGTAGACCCGGCCGTAGCCGCCCGAGCCCAGGGTCCCCAGCAGCTCGTAATCGTCGCCGAAGGCACGACGCAGCCGCTTTTCCCAGTGCCCGGTGTCTTCCTTCTCGATCGGCTGGATCCGGGGACCGCCGACGGCCGCGATATGCTCGAAGGTGCCCGCCTCTGACGCGAAGTCCTCCAGCATCTCGGCCGCGGTGAGGTAACGATCGTCGGGGGCCGGCTGCAGGGCGCGCACCAGAATGCGGTCCATGACCCGGGGGCAGTTGGCGCGCAGCTCGGTGGGATGCTTCAGGACCGCGGTCTCCAGCGGTGGTTCCTGTCCGGTCAGCGCGTAGTAGAGAATGGCGCCGGCCACATAGACATCGCTCGCGGGGTCTCCCACCTGGCCGCCGCGGACTTCGGGCGCCATGAACTGCTGGCCGGTGGGGACCTCGGTCGCGGGAATCGCCGGCAGAGTCCAGCTGCAGAAGCGCAGGTCCGTCACCGTGCCACGCCCGCCGAGGTTGAGCAGCACCGCCGGGGGCACGATCCGCCGCACAATGATCCCATGAGTGTGCGCGTGTTCCAGGCCGGAGAGGAGGTCCCGGGCGAGCGAGTGGACCGCGGGGAACGGCCTCGGCCCGCGGTGGACCGCCTCCACGAGGCTCTCACCCTCGATCCAGTTGCCGACCCGGTAGGCCAGGTCGCCGATGATCCCGGCATCGTAAGCGTGACGGATCGCGGGATGGTCGAGCTGGCCCAGGGCCTCGGCCTCGCGGAGGAACCAGAGCCGGGTCTGCTCGTCGGAGTAGAGGTTGACCCGGATGCTCACCTTCCGCTTGAGGACCTTGTCGTAGCCGGTGAAGAGGACTCGCTCCCGGTTGGCCGCGACCAAGGTCTCGACCTGATACCGATGGCCGAGTGCCGTGTCGGCGCGCTGAAAGGAAGTAAGGGGTGCGGGGGTGGTCATCAGAACTCCCGCTTCTTCATCTCCTTGAAAAACCGCTCCCGATCCTTGTCCTGCTCGCGCTCCTCGGGAAGGGTGGAATCGTACTTGGGCGAGAACCCGGTCTTGGGCTTGAAGATCTTGGCGGCGTTCTTCTTGGCCAGGGCCTCGAGTTTCTTGTCTTCGTTCTTTGGCATGTCGTCTCCCCGCGTATTCGTCGTCAGTGCCCTTGCTGAATCAATGCTGGTACCAGTTCGTCGCGTTGCCCGCCTGCCCGCCTGCCCGCCTGCCCGCCTGCCCGCCTACCCCACCGGCGTTATCCTCGTCCCCTTGCGGCGATCGATCTTAACCCGCCTGCCACAGGTGGCCAGGCTGCACCAGCGACGGTTCTTGGCCGGCGAGGTGTCAGCGAAGAACAGGGTACACGACTCCCCGGTACAGCGCCGAACCGTGACGACCGGATTCGAGAGGGAGGCGGCGGCCGACCGCGCGATTGCGTC
>JBGPJS010000432.1:0-3800 GCA_041485505.1 Gemmatimonadota bacterium
CGAAGGTGGCGTAGACGACACTGCTGCGAACCTCGAGCGACGCTCCCACGACCACGTCTGGGGTGCTGCGCGGTGAGCCGGCCAGCCGGTTTTCCCGAAGCCGACGCGCGATGTTCTCCACGTCGATGATCGCATCGTCGACCACCTCGCCCAGCGCGATCGCGAGGCCCCACAGTGTCAGCGTATTGATGCTGAAGCCGAAGGCGTCCAGGACGATGATGGCGGCGAGCAGTGACAACGGAATCGCGGTGAGCGAAATCGCCGCGGCCCCGAGATCGAACAGAAAGAGCAGCAGGACGACCGCCACGAGCGCGGCGCCGAGGTACAGCGCGGTGGTGATGTTCCGGATGGCCAGGTCGATGAACGCGGCCGGCCGGAAGAGATCGGGAAGGAGGGTAAGCCCGGCACCGTCGATGGCGGGTTGCAGTCCCCGGAGGGCCTGTTCGACCGCGCTGGCGACTTCTTTGGTATTGGCGCCGAGCTGGGCTGAAACCACGATCACGCAACCCGGTGTTCCATTCACCAACCCCTCCCCAAATCTCGGCTCCGGTCCTTCCACCACCCGTCCCAGGTCCTCAAGTCGGAGCAGCGCACCGGCTCGCTCACGCACCACGCTCCGGCCGAGGGCATCCGGGGTCAGGAGTTGGCCCTCGGTCCGCACCACCACCCGTTGATTGGGGCCATCGAGAACGCCGGCGCCCCGAACCCCCGTGGCGCGACGCGCCGCTTCCAGGACCTCCGAGATACCGATGCCGAATGCCCGCATCCGGTCCGGATCGAGCTGCACCTGGAGCTGCCGCACCGCTCCACCGAAGACGGCCACCTTGGCCACCCCGGGCGTGGCGAGGAGCCGCGGCCGGAGGGTCCAGTCCACGAAGGTCCGCTGCTCCATGGACGTCCGGGTGGTCGAGGTGATGCCGATGACGAGGACCGTGCTGGAGGAGGAGGTGAGTGGGGTCAGCACCGGAGCGCGGACCGCTTGGGGCAGCCGCCCCGCCACCTCGCCCAGGCGCTCGGCGAGGGCCTGGCGGGCGCGGTAGATGTCGGTGGACTGTCCCAGCACCGCGGTGATGACGGACAGACCTTGAATCGACTGGGAACGCACGGCGGCCAGCCCGGTGACGCCGTTGATGGCGTCCTCGATCGGCTTGGTAACCAGAATCTCCACCTGTTCAGGGGAGAACCCGGGCGCCTCGGTCTGGATGGAGACCTGGGGGGGCGCAAATTCCGGGAAGACATCGAACTTGGCGCCGGCGAGAACCTTGAGACCGTAGGCTACGAGGGCCAGGCCCAGCCCGATGACGATCCCGGGGCGGCGGACGGCAAAACGGATGAGAGCGGCTAGCACGAGACTAATTGAGGGATTGTGGGAATATGGGATTGTGGGATTGGGGGATTCAGGCACCCAATCCCCCAATCCCTCGATCCCGCAATCCCACAATCCTTCACTCCCCCACCTCTTCCCCCACCGTGATGCGGGCCCGGAACTCCTCCGACAGCAGCTGCTCCGCCCCCCGCACCACGACGGTGTCTCGAGCCGTCACTCCGTCACGTACCAACCAACCACCGGGCGTCGGATGATCGGTGGGAACCCGAGTGCGAACAAAGTGACCCCGCCCATGTTGGACGAAGACCCAAGCCAGGCTCTCCCATTGCACCACCGCGCCCAGCGGGACAAGGACTTCGCCCCTTCCGCCGCGCGGGTCGGGCACCAGCGCAATGATCGCGTTGCCCGGGCGGGCGCCAGGCCACCCCACCTCGGCCCGATAGAGCCAGGCCTCTCGTCGAGTGAGCGGATCCGCTTCCGATGCCGGCCCGACCAGATGAGCGGACACCTCCTTCTCCGGTGAGCCGAGCGGCGAGAGCCTGAGAACCCTGGGAGGAGTGGCTGGAGCGTCGGCGCGCCAGGCAACTCGCGCCAGTGGGCGATTGTACTCGGCGATCTCGAGGA
The DNA here is from genome assembly GCA_041485505.1 of Gemmatimonadota bacterium. Classification (GTDB taxonomy): domain Bacteria; phylum Gemmatimonadota; class Gemmatimonadetes; order Gemmatimonadales; family GWC2-71-9; genus JBDUEA01. The sequence goes on from JBGPJS010000432.1 coordinate 1,952, forward strand.
GCTCCTGCCCGGCCTGAACCAGCTCGCCGGGCTGTGCCATCACTTTCACCACCGTCCCTCCCCGCGGCACCAACAGGGGACGGGCATCGGCCACCTGGGCGATCTCGATGCCCTCCACGAGGGAATCACCGAACGAGGGCCATGGATGCCCGGCGGCGACGAGCTTCCCCGCGATCGGCGCCCGGAGGATGCTGCTGCCCGCTGGATCCGCAATCAATTCGCCGGGAAGCCGGATCTCCGTCCCCCGTGAGGATGGCCGAAGCGGTTCAAGGACGAGGCCGATCCGGCGCTCGGTCGCGCTGTCGAGCACCACGCCCGCCTGGGATTCTACCCTGGCCCCTCCGCCGGAACCGGCCGCTGCCGGCGATTCACGGGATTCCCCTTCCCTGTTGTCCTTGCCACCCCGGCAGCCCGCCAGGAGCAACAGGACCAGGAGGCCGAGCGTCACGGAGCGTGGATTCATCGGCCAGCTCCCGCATCTCGGCGGGGTGATCGCGTCGGATCCGGCCACTGAGCCGGTGGGTCGGTGAGCCAGGCGGCGAGAGTGGTTTCGAGGTCGATTCCCGCCGCGGCACGGCGCTCTTTGGCTGTGATGCGGGCCCGTCGGGCTCGTTCTTCTTCAACCTCGAGAAGCGCCAGATCCAGGCGGGAGGATTCTCCTCGATCAAACGCCGCCCGGGCCAGGCTCGACCGGTTGCGCACGGCCGCGAGGAGGGAATCAACGGCGGCAAGCCCCGCTTGGGTGGATCGGCACCGGTCCACCGCACTGTTCACACCGGAGAGAACCCGCTCCTGGATTTCATAGACCTGGGCCGCGGCGAGTTCCCGGCCGGCTTCGGCCTCCGCGATCGGTCCGCGGTTCCGGTTGAGGAGCAACCCGGGCAGCCCAAATGCCACGGTCCACTTGCTGATGCCGTGATCGAAGAAGAGCCCCGGACCGAGCGCGATATCGGGCCGCTGGCGCGCGATTTCGAGCCGCAGTCGCGCTTCGGCCACCTGGTAATCCGCGAGGGTCCCCTTCAGCAGCCAGCTGGCGGCCAGGGCCAGACGCTGCAAGGAATCCGGCGCGAGCGGCTCCAACCCATCACAGCTCAACCGGGACGGCTCCTCAATGGAGGCACCCCTCAGCTCCTCAAGTGGTAGGCTCAGCGCTGCGGCCAGGCGGGCGACAGCCTCCTGGCGATCCCGCTCGAGCGATGTGTACTCCATCACCGCCTCTTGAATCTCAGCTCGGAGCCGGGCCAGATCGGCGGTGGACGCCGCGCCCTGGTCGTAGCGGGCCTGCAGCAGAGGTTCGACCAGCCGAAGCGCACCGAGTTCTTCTCCCGCCGCCGCCACCTGGGCCTCAGCGCTTTGAAATTCTTGAACAGCGCCCCGTGCCGCGGCCGCCACACGCCAGGCAGCCTCCCGGAGCTCCGCCTCGGCCGCGAGCGTCCGCGCCTTCGCCTCGGCGATTCGGGCCTCTCGCTTGCCCCCGGTTTCGAGCGTGAAGAGACTGGTCAGGGCCAGCGCCCAGCGGGGCTCCCCGTTCGCTCCGGCAAAGGAATACTCCACCTCGCCCCCAACCCCCGGTTGGGGGCGCGCCCCGGCGGTAACTTCGGCCGCGGTGGCGGCCAGCCATTCCGCCCGGGCACGGTCCAGCCCCGGGTGATAATACAGGGCGACCAATGCCAGATCGCTGGTTCGCCAGCGGTGGTCAGGAAGTGATTCTCCCGCTTCAGCAAGAAAGCTGCGCAAGCCGACATCGTCGAGTCGGCGAGCGTTGTAGCTGGCCGGTAAGGCCGCAAGGTCGAGGGGGGCTGGCCGGTAGTGGGCACAGGCCGTCCACAGTGAACAGCAAGCAGCGAAC
>JBGPJS010000433.1:0-3800 GCA_041485505.1 Gemmatimonadota bacterium
AGTTGTTCCTCAAGTACGGGCGCCCCAAGGCAGCCAAGCAGGCCGCCGAAGAGGGGCTCAGGCTTGACGCGACCAACGCCGACCTCTGGGACCTCCTGGGCAACGCCTGCGTCTACCTCGAGGACTACAAGTGCGCGTTGGACGCGTTGGACAACGTCGTGCTCAATGATTCGACCAAGGCCGATAGCAACTTCATTCTGAAGGCAACTGTCTTTGCCTCTCAGCAGCCCGACACGGCCAGGCTCCTCAGTTGGGCCCAGAGAGGTGTCCGCAAGTATCCCAACAATCTCGACCTGGTCAAGGCGCTGCTCTCGGCATACACCCTGGCCGGTCCCTGTGACAGCTTGGCGTCGGTGACCTCCCGAATGCTGACGCTCGACACCACGGCGGTGGCGCCGGCACTCGGGGCGGCTCAATGTCTCGGTGACGGCAAGCGGGTCAAGGATGCGCTGCCTTTTCTCCAGTTTGCCATCCAACACGGCGACCAGCAGGCCAAGGAGGCAGCCGCGAGCATCTTGTTGAAGGGCGCGCTCCCGCTCCTCCAGGAACCGCAGGATCTGGACGGGGCCGTCGATCTTCTGCGCCAGGGGCAGACCATCGCCAACCCGACCGGAAAGATCGCGGCCTACCTGAACTACTACCTCGGTCTAACCATGTTCCTGCAGGTGACCAAGTACGACCCGGAGACCGAGAAGCAGAAGTCCTGTGAGCTTGCCCAAAAAGAACATACCGCCTTGGCCGATGCGGAGAGGTTCATGACCGCCGGTGCCTCCGCGGCCAAGCCGGAAGAGGCGGCAAAGTATCTCGACTACATCAAGAAGTACCAGGTCCGGGCCGCCTCGCTGGTGAAGGTGTTCTGCAAGTAGGGAGGCGCGCGGCACCGCCGCGCCTGCACCGATGGCGCCCCCTACCAAAGGGGCTCTGGGCTCTCTATATTCACGCCCTCTTCCGGGGGCTGTAGCTCAGCTTGGTTAGAGTGCCGCACTGTCACTGCGGAGGTCGCGGGTTCGAGCCCCGTCAGCCCCGCTGTAGCGCCAGGTGCCGCACCCCGTCCGCTTCGGCGGGCGGGGTGCTTCGCTTTTCGACCCGGGGAAATTGATGATGGGTCTGCCAGCGTTGGGGTATCACCGCCCGGTGATGCTCCAGGAGGTTCTCACCGCCGCCGCGGGACGCCGGCGGGTGGTCGACGGAACTCTGGGGGGCGGGGGGCATGCGGGTGGCTTCCTGGCGCAGGGCGCCGAGGTGCTTGGCATCGATCGCGACTCCGCGGCGCTCGCGGAATCGCGGGCCCGTCTCGGATCCGAACGGATACGTTACATCCAATCATCCTACGGCGGCCCCGAAGCACTCGCCGCGATCCACCAATTCCGTCCCGACTTCATTCTGCTGGACCTCGGCGTGTCATCGCACCAGCTCGATGACGAGTCCCGAGGCTTCACGTTCCGCCCCGGGGCGGTTCTCGATATGAGAATGGAGACCCACGGCCCTACCGCCGCGGACCTGCTCAACTCCTGGGACGAGAACCAACTCCGTCATCTCTTCGTCGACTACGGCGACGAACGAAGAGCGGCCCGGCTGGCGCGCGAAATAGTGCGGCGCCGAGGGCGGGAGCGCTTTTCGACCAGCGATCATCTGGTGAACGCCATCCGGTCGGTGCTGGGGCCCCGGTCGGGGCCACCGGATTTCGCCCGCCTCTTCCAGGCCGTCCGGATCGCGGTCAACGACGAAATCGGGGGACTGGCCCGCACCCTTCCGGCGCTGCGGGAGGCTCTGGCACCCGGTGGGTGCCTCGCGGTCATCAGTTATCATTCGGGGGAGGACCGGGTCGTGAAGCACCTGTTTCGGGAGTGGAGCCGGTCTTGCATTTGTCCGCCCGAACAGCCGGTGTGCACCTGTCGCGGACGCGCCTTGGGCCGAATGGTCTCTTCGAAGCCGATCGGGCCCCAGCCAGCGGAGGTCGCCACCAATCCACGAGCGCGGAGCGCCAAGCTCCGGGTGTTCCGGGTCTCCGATGCCGCTTAAGGGTCGTCACTGGGTGATGCTGTGGCTCGGGCTCTTCCTGGGCGTTGCCGCCACGGTGGTGGCGCGTCAGACGGCCGCGTACCAGGCGGCCAGCCGGATCCGCAGACTGCGCGAGGAACGGGGCTCACTGGAGGCGCGACGCGCCGACCTCCAGCGCCGGATCCGGGACGCCTCGAGCCGTCAGGTCCTGGGCCACAAGGCTGAGGAATCGCTGGGTCTGCACCAGCCGTCCGATTCGGAGCTGACCGTGTTTCCAGTGCCCTCCTCCCCGGAGAGAGATCGTCCCTGATGGCTAGGCTGGATGCGCGCCTCACGCTGATCGAATTCTTCCTTGGACTCGTGGTCCTGGCCGTGGTCCTCCGCGCGGCTCAGCTGCAGATCGTCGAACGGTCGCGGTGGGCTCGGGAGGCGGCGAGCGATCGCCAGGCCCGAACCGTCCTGCCGGCCCGCCGCGGCACCTTGCGTGACCGGAACGGGGCGCCGTTGGCGGTCACCCAGGAGTTCTATCACGTGGGGTTCGCTCCGGACCAGGTCGAGGATCGCCGCGCGCTGATCCATCTCCTGGCCAGGCAGCTCGAGATCCCTGAGTCGAAACTACAGGGCGATTACGCCTCCGGGCGTCGCTATCTGTACTATCACGGCCCTTTCAGTGCGCTGCAAGTTCAGCCGCTCCGCCGAGTGCCGGGGGTTCACCTCGAGAGCGAGTTCCGCCGGTTTTATCCCGCTGGCGATCTGGCCCGCCCCGTGGTCGGGGTGTTCTCCGCCGACAGCGACAAGGGTATCTCGGGGCTCGAGCTTGCTCTCGATTCGATGCTCCGCGGTCAGCCTGGCGAGGCGGTCGTCCTCAAGGACCGGGCGGGACGCCGCTACGACTCGCCGGCGCGGCGAACGAGGGAACCGGTCCCCGGCGCCGACGTGATCCTCACCATCGACGCGGAACTGCAGGACATCGCCGAACGGGGGCTCGCGGACGCGGTCGAGGGGATGCGGGCCCGGGGTGGAGACGTCGTATTTCTGGATCCGCGAAGTGGAGAACTACTGGCCCTGGCGTCCCGTCAGGCCGGCGCGGAACCCGGCGCCGGAATCCGAGCCTCCACTTTCACCGATCCCTTCGAGCCCGGCTCTACCGCCAAGCTATTCACCGCCGCGGCGCTGCTGACACACCGGCTGGTGGACAGCAGTGACGCGGTGTTTGCGGAGAACGGGGAGTGGGCGATGGCGATTTCCCCGAAACAAAGACCCCGCAAGATTACCGACGCGCACAAGAGCGCCGGCAGCCTCACCCTGGCGCAGGCGATTCAGGTTTCCAGCAATATCGCCATGGCCAAGTTCTCGTTGCGCCTCCGGCCCGAGCAGCAGTTTGAGGCGCTCCGCGATTTCGGCTTCGGGAGTCCGACTGGGGTGGAGTTTCCTTCAGAGTCGCGCGGGCGGCTCAATCGGCCTGAGAAGTGGCGGGAGCACTATAGCGGCCCGAGTATCGCGATGGGCTATGAGTTGGGGGTGACGCCGGTACAGCTCGCGACAGCGTATGGTGCTATCGCGAATGACGGGATTCTCCTCACGCCGGCACTGGTGAGAGAGATCCGTGACGCCCAGGACCGAGTGGTCTATCGCCATCAACCCGAGCCGGTGCGACGGGCCGTGCCACCTGAGGTGGCGGATCGCCTGCGCCAATTCCTGCGGGGAGCGGTAGGCGAGGGTGGCACGGGCGAGAAGGCTCAGTTGGTCAACTACACCCTGCTCGGCAAGACCGGCACGGCCGTGCGGTTCGAGAATGG
>JBGPJS010000434.1:0-3788 GCA_041485505.1 Gemmatimonadota bacterium
CGCGAGCCTCCTCCTCGCCGCCGGACTGGCCCTGGGTTCAGCTCGACTGGTAGCGGAGCACCGGGCCGGCTTCGAGCGCCTGATCCGCCGCACCACCCTTCCCATGACCTTGCTGGTGCTGCTCCTGGCAGGGGGCGTGAACGGGGCCCGCTACTGGGGGGAGTCCCGGGCGCTGGCGCGGCTCCCGGCGGCGGCGGCCGGGGCACCCAACGTCCTGCTGATCATTCTCGACACGGTTCGCGCGGCCAGCCTGAGCCTGTACGGGTACGGCCGGCCCACCACACCCGAGCTGGAACGCACTGCCAGCCGGGGTGTCGTTTTCGACCGGGCCATTTCGGCAGCTCCCTGGACCCTGCCCTCGCACGCTAGCATGTTCACCGGGCGCTGGCCGCACGAGCTCTCGGCCAACTGGCGCCACCCCCTCGACCGCACTCACCCTACCCTCGCGGAAGTCCTCGGGGCCGATGGCTACGCCACGGCGGGCTTCGTCGCCAACGCCGGCTACGCCAGCTACGAGACCGGCCTCGACCGTGGATTCAGCCGGTACGAGGACTACTTGGTCTCCCCGGGGATGATCATCAGCAGCTGTTCGTTGGGGCGGGCCATCACCCGCAGTCACGCGCTCCGGCGGCTGGTGGGCAACGATGAGAACCTGGGCCGCAAGACCGCGGCCGAGGTGAGCGACGAGTTCCTGAGTTGGCTGTCAGACCGGCCGGACCGCCCTTTCTTTGCCTTTCTCAATTACTATGACGCGCACGGGCCGTACATGCCTCCCGAGCCGTTCGCCAGGCTGTTCGCCGCCGGCAAGCCGCGAGGCAGGATCAGCCCGCTGCACCGCTGGAACGATGCTCCCGATGATCGGGATCTGACGCCAGAGGAAGTGCGACTCGAAATCGAATCCTATGACGGCGCCCTGGCCTACCTCGATCACGAACTGGGAATGCTATTCCGCCAGCTGGAACAGCGTGGCCTTCTCGACAACACGTTGGTGATCGTTGCGGCGGACCACGGCGAAGAGTTCGCTGAGCATCGGGTGTTCGACCATGGCAACAGCCTCTACCTTCCGGCCCTCCACGTGCCTCTGATGATCGCTTTACCCGGGCGGGTGCCCGCCGGGGTCCGCGTCGCCGAACCCGCCACACTCCGCGACCTTTCCGCCACCATTCTCGATCTGACCGGACATCGCCACGGCATTCAACTGCCTGGCAGGTCGCTGGCCAGGTATTGGAACTCCGGAGCCGACTCCCCCCCGACTCCCGACTCCGAGCCGCTGCTTTCGGAGCTCCGCTTCGCCCCCAACAACCCCGCCTGGTTCCCGGTGTCGCGCGGGGACATGCAGTCGCTGGTCCGGGGCGGGTTCCATTTCATCCTTGACGGCGATGGTCAGCAGGAGCTGTACGACATACATACCGATCCCTTGGAGCAGGACGATCGTGCTGCCCGGGAGGAGCCGGGAACGCTGGGCGCTTACCGCCGACTGCTTGATTCCGTCAAGACCTCCGAGAGCACTCCGTGATGCCGGCCAACGGCGGGTCCAAGGCACGGACGCCCCTGACGTTGAGCACCGTGCTTCTCCTCGCCGCCTGGTGTGGACTGCTCACCGGTCTGGGGGAAACCAGCCTCAGGATCGCCGCCCGGCTGGTCATCCCCGAGATCATCTACTTCGATCCGCAGATGGTTTGGATGGCCCCGCTGGCCAACGCGGCGATCTTCGGGGTTGTGGCGCTGGCCCTGGCCCTTCTGGCCTCGACCCTGCGGCGCCGAGTCTGGTTCGCGGTCGCGATTTTCACGTTCAGCTTCCTCGGCTTCCTGAGCTGGGTGACGGCCGTCCCTCGAGTCCATTGGCTGGCCCTCACCCTGATCGCGGCCGGGCTGGCCACCCAATCCACCAGACTCTTGGCGAGGAACCCGGTCCGCTTCCTGGGGTTCGTTCGCCGCAGTGCGATACCGATCGTCTTCCTGGTCGGACTGTTGGGGGGAGGGCTGAATGGCTGGCGCGCGTGGCGGGAGCATCGGGCCTTCATGGGACTGCCCGAGGCCTCCAAGGGATCCCCAAACGTGCTGCTCATCATTCTGGATACTGTCCGTGCCGCCAGCCTCAGTCTCTACGGGTACGATCGCCCGACCTCCCCGCGCCTGGCGCAATTCGCTCGGCGGGGCGTGCTCTTCCAGCATGCCATCTCCGCTGCCCCGTGGACCCTTCCTTCCCACGCCAGCATTTTCACCGGGCACTGGCCTCATGAGCTGGGTGCCGATTGGAAGAAACCCCTCGACGCCACCTATCCGACGCTCGCCGAGGAGCTTGCCATGCACGGATACGCCACAGCGGGCTTCGCGGCAAACCGGTTCTACACCACCCACGAAACCGGTCTCAACCGTGGCTTCGTCCACTACGAGGACTACACGGTTTCGCCCGGCCAGTCGGTCCAAAGTTGCTACCTCGGTCGGCTCCTGATCGAGACCTACGAGAAGGTGTTCAAGACGGTCTTCATCCCGCACCGGAAGACCGCCGCTGCCGTGAATGCGGCATTCCTGCGCTGGCTCCCCCACCGCCCACCACGGCCCTTCTTCGCATTCATCAACATCTTCGACGCCCATGATCCCTACCTGTCTCCCGGGCGGTTCAGCCGGGCGTTCCAGACGACGACCCTCAGTCCCCGGCGACTCCGGCAGGCTCGCTACACCGCCGAGGAAATCCGGTACTATCACGATGCCTATGACGCCTCCATCGCGTACATCGATGACGAGCTGGGGCGCCTGCTCGACTCGCTGGACCGGGGCCGACTGCTCGACAGCACACTGGTGATCATTACCTCCGACCACGGGGACCAGTTCGGAGAGCACGGGTTCATGGGGCACGGGAGCAGCCTCTACCTGCCGGAGCTGCACGTTCCCCTGCTGATCTCGATGCCTGGCCTGGTCCCGACCGCGGTCACGGTGAAAGAACCGGCCTCACTCCGCGATCTGGCCGCGACGATTGTGGATCTGGTGGGCGCCGGGGGGGGCTCCCGCCTTCCGGGGCAGTCGCTCGCGGCGCTCTGGAAAGGCACTCCTACGGCCAACGGGCCGCCGCTGCTGAGCGAGGTGAACGTGCCCCCAGGGCTGGCCGACTGGTATCCCCTGGTGAAGGGCGACATGAAGTCTGTGATTGTCGGAGATCGGCACTATATCCGGAACGGGGACGGCCGCGAGGAACTATACGATTTCCAGGAGGACCCGGTGGAGCAGCAGGATCTGGCCGGGGACGATCACCCCGGCGTCGAGCGATTGCGCCACAGCCTCGATTCGATTCTGCAATCACCGAGCCCCGATCAGGCCAGCGTCCGCGGGAGGAGGGGATCGTGAGCCTGGACACCGGGCCGCGCCAGCATCGCGCCCCCGTGGCCGTCGGAGAGTCGTCCCCCCTCCGGGTGGTGCAGATCGCCATCCTGTTCAGCCTGCTCGCGGCGCTGGGTGAACTGCTGATTCTGGGGTACCGTGGGGTGATCCAGCGTCGACTGGTCGGGACCGGTATCCATGCGCTCTGGATGACCCCCTTGGCGGAGCTTCTGGTCATCGGCGGGTCGGCCCTGCTGGCCATCGCCCTTACCCGGTGGGGGCCCCGACCGTCCGCTGTCCGGGTCGTTACGCTGGTGGCGGCCTTCCTGAGTTACCTGTCCCTGCTGCTCATGTTTTCCGCCTTGCAACGGATGGCGATGGCCCTACTCGCCGCCGGGCTCGCGGTGCAGACCTCCCGTCTGGTGGTGAAACACTGGCGGGGGTTCGAAACGCTCCTGCGGCGCGCCTTC
>JBGPJS010000435.1:0-3784 GCA_041485505.1 Gemmatimonadota bacterium
CCGCGAGTCCTGGGTTCCATCACGCTTCCCTGAGAAGACGGCTATGGGCTATGGGCTATGCGCCATGGGCTCGTGGGCCCTTAGCCCCTAGCCCATAGCCCATAGCACCCAGCACCCAGCACTCAGCACTTTGCCAGTACGCCCGCCAGATCTTCGATTGCCACGACGCCCGCGAGGGCGTAGCCCTGCGCGTAGTCCACCCCGATCTTCCGCAGTTTCCGCACGCTCGCCTCACTCTCGACCCCTTCCGCCACGGTCTGCAGCGACATGACGTGGCCCACGCGGTTGATCGCTTCGACCATGGCGAAATCGATCGGGTTCCGCTCCAGGCCCTGGGTGAAGCTCGCCGCGATCTTGAGATAATCCACCGGCAGGCTCTGCAGATAGGCAAACGATGACAGCCCGCTCCCGAAATCGTCCAGCGCGAACGAGCAGCCCAACTTCCGGAGGTCCTTGATGAAACGCACGGCGGTGCCCAGGTGCGCGATGGCGGCGGTCTCGGTGATCTCGAAGCAGAGGTGACGGGGGGAGACCCGCCGCTGGTCGAGCTCGTCGCGGATGAAGTCGAGAAGCGCCGGATCGTTCAATGACGCGCCCGACAGATTGACCGAGCAGAGCGGGAGGTCGCTCAACGGCAGATCCCGCCGCTCCGCGTAGTACTCCGCCACCTTCCGCACCACCCAGCGATCGATGCTGGGCATGAGATTGTATCGTTCCGCCGCCGGGATGAACGCGCCCGGGGCTGTGAGGGAGCCGTCCGGGTCCTGCAGGCGGATCAGCACCTCGCAGCGGAGCCGCTGGTCCCGCACCGGCGAAAGCGGGACGATGGGCTGGGCGTAGAGCCGGAAGCGATCTTCCTCCAGGGCCACGGTGAGCCGCGAGACCCACTGCATCTCGCCGTGACGCTGGGCCAGCTCGGCGTCATGTGGCGCATAGACGTGGAGCCGGTTCCGGCCGGAATCCTTGGCCGCGTAGCAGGCCGCGTCGGCGTCCCGGAGCACGGTGGCGATGCTCTCGCTCTCGGCGTTGAGCGGGGCCAGCCCGACACTGGCCCGGAGCGAGAATGGCCGGCCCTCCCAGGTAAAGCGGAATTCGCGGACCACCTGAAGCAGTTCGTCCGCCAGCCGCCGGGCCTGGTCCGCCTGGCAATGCTCGAGCAGCACCCCGAACTCGTCGCCCCCCAGCCGGGCAAGGGTGTCGCTGCGACGGACCTTGGTCCGCAGGGCCGCCCCGAGCTGCCGGAGCAGTTCGTCGCCCGCCACGTGGCCGCAGGTGTCGTTGACCACCTTGAACTGGTCGAGATCGAGGTAGCAGAGGGCGTGCTGGCTCCCGTCCTGGCGGGCGCGGACCAGGGTTCGGGATAGGCGCCGTTCGAACTCATAGCGGTTGACCAGGCCGGTGAGGAAGTCGTGGGTGGCCCGGTAGGCCAGCTGGCGGGCCATCGAGCGGGCCTGGCTCACGTCGTGGAAGACCATCACCGCACCGACGAGGTTGTGATCCCGGTCCCGGATCGGGGCGGCCGAGTTGTCGATGGCGGACTCCTGCCCATCCCGGCGAAGCAGCACCGCATGCTGGTCGAGGCCCACCGCGCCCCGCTCCCTGAGGCAGTGGAGCGCCGGATTCTCCGTGGGTTCGCGGGTTGTCTCGTTGATGAGATGGAACACCTGCCCGACCGGCCGCCCCAGCGCCTCCTCACGGTGCCAACCGGTGAGCTGCTCCGCCACCGGGTTGAGGTATTCGATCAGCCCCAGCGCGTCGGTGGTGATGACGGCGTCGGCGATCGAGCCCAGGGTCACCTCGGCCCGCTCCTTCTCCTCGAACAACCGCCCTTTGAGCCGGGCCTGTTCTGACATGTCGCGCGCGATGGTCGAGAGGAACTCCACCTCCCCGGCCCCGGTGCGATGGGCCAGAATGACCTGGGAGAGGGTGAGCTCCCGTCCGTCCACGGTGAGAATGGTGGTCTCGCCGCTCCAGACTCCCTTGCTCATCGCGGCGGCGATCGCGTCGGGACGGAGCATGACATGGGCCCAGGCGGGAGGCGGGGAGGCTACCGCGCGAGGGGTGAATTCGCCGGGTTCTCCCAGGAGCTTCTGGCCGGCGTCATTGACGTAGAGGATCCGACCCTCGGCATCGGCAAAGCAAACGAAATCGGTGGTCGACTCGAGGATCGCGGCCAGCCGGCGCTGGGCCTTGGCCAGTACCGTCGAGCGCCGCCGGTCCCGCAACAGGAGGGTACCGAGCGGGAGGGCCAGCATGGTCAGGAGGAGGATCGCGAGTCCGATCGCCCGGCGGGCGGTTGCCACGACCTGATACGCTTCCTGTTCGGACATCTCGGTCGCCACACCGAGGCCGATGGCGTCGTCCCAGGTCCAGGCTCCGACCACCCGTCCGCCGCGAGGTGAGTCGTAACCCTCCAGGTCGATCCCCGACTTCTGAACCAGGTCACGCGCCGAGGAAGTATCGCTGCCGGGGTCAGAGGAGCGTGCCAGCAGTCGACCCTGCCGGTCATAGAGGAAGGTCCGGCCGGTCTCCTGAAATCGTCCCTGTAGCGCGATCCGTCCGAACTCGGGGCCGGGATCGAAGCGGACGGCCAGGACGGCAATTCCCTGGCTCCGCTGGTCGCGCACCGGTGCCAGGGCGAAGAATACCGAGTGGGGCTCCTTCGAGCTCCCGGCAGCCGAGGGCCGAGCATCGACAATGAACTCTGGTCCCCTGAGCGCGCGCCGGAGATTGGCGGCGGTCAATCCTGCGGGGAGGCCGGGACCGACTTGATCGGAGTGACTCGCGGCAACGGTATAACCGGCGGGGGCCAGCAGCCAGAAGCCATCGAAGTCGTGGATCAGGGAAACCGGGCGGAGCAGACTCTGGAGTGCGGCGAGGTTGGGGCTTCCTTTCAACGTCGCAGTCTGCCGGGGCAGCTGAAGTTGAGCCCGGGTGGCCCCCTCCAACGAGGGAGAGGCCGCGTACTCGGCGACGATTCCCTTCTGGCGAAGCCACCAGCGGGAGGCCGCTTCGTGAGTGGTGCGAAGAACCGTGGTAAGCGTGCTGCGAACAGTGCGCTGGGCCTGGTCCCGGATGCGCTCCAGGCTCCACCGGGCGGACAGGAGCACCGCCAACGCCAGCGTGAGTCCCGACACTCCAATCTTGGCCCCCAGCCGGCGCTGGGGGGTTAGAAACCGCTCCCCCCACCGCGAGGGTGCCGCAGGCAGCCGCCTCGTGGCCATGCACCATCCATATGATGAAAGTAGGGGCGCGGCAGTGCCGCGCCCGTTACCGAATCATCGGGGACTGGCGAGGGGGTGGATGTGACGGGGCTCACAGAGCGCGACCAGGGGCCAGCCGTTGGCAAACTAGCGATTTCATCCAGCCTAACGGCCCCTCGGGGGAGGGGAATTACGGGGCGTTCGAGCCCAACAGCTCAAGCCCGAACTTGATCGGCGTAACGAAGACGATGCGGCCGTTGCTGCCGCGCTGCCCGCCGTAGACCAGGCCGACCACCCGGCCGTCCCGACTGAAGACTGGGCTCCCGCTGGCCCCTTCGGCGCCATAGCTGTCGAGCTGGAGCAGGTTGGGCAGGGCCTTGGCGATGGTGCCGCGAGTGAGCGTATGGGTCACACCCACTTTGGACCAATCGCCCCCCATCGGCAGGTCCAGACCCAGCGGAAAGCCCAGTACGACGATGGGCTCGCCCACCTGGGCTGGCGGGTCCGTGGTGACGATCCCCTTCACCACCGGCGTCCCCTTGACCACCGACACGTGGAGCAGCGCCACATCCTCGGTGGGA
>JBGPJS010000436.1:0-3771 GCA_041485505.1 Gemmatimonadota bacterium
ACTCCACCTCTATCCGGATCACGCCACGCCGGGCCAGGAACAGCCGCTGATCACCCGGCCGGTCGAGTCCCGGGATCTCTTCTGGACCGGTTACCAGAAACCGGCGCTGATGATGCAGCAGCTTCGGTACCAGGTACTGGGCCCGGATCGTTTCGACCGGGCCTTCAGGCGCTACATCGCGACCTGGGCCTTTCGGCACCCGACCCCGGCCGATTTCTTCCGGGTGATGCGGGACGAATCGGGGATGGACCTCGACTGGTTCTGGCGGGACTGGATCTTTACAACCGCCCGGCCCGACCAGGCGGTCGATTCGGTGAGGGATCGGGAGGACGGCGGGAGCGAGGTCTATCTCTCCAACCGCGGCGACATGGTGATGCCGCTCACGATGGTGCTGACCTTCGAGGACGGTCGGAGCGAAACCGTGGCACTCCCGGTGGACCTCTGGAACCTGGGCAGCCGTTTCACCCACCAGGGCCCCGCGGGGAGGCAGGTGGTGAAGGTGGTCGTGGATCCGGACGGCGCCTTGCCGGATACCGATCGCCGGAACAATGTGTGGTCGAAGTAGGAGTCGGGATTCAGGATTCGGGAGTCGGGAGTCGGGACTCAGGGACATTTCCCCTGGCAGGGTCCGCTGCGGCAGCCTCACTCCTGAATCCCCACTCCTGACTCCCGACTCCTGACTCCCCAATCCTGACTCCTGAATGCCCGATACCTCCCAGGACCCCGTTCGCGATTTCCTCCGCCAGCAGGGGGCGCCCTATCACGTCATCGCCAACGGCCTGCGGGGCTTGGTGGAGAACTGGGAGCGGATCGTCCAGATGGTGGTCGAGGGTTATCCGCTCACCCTGGACGACTATCTCAACGACATGGATGGCCGGCAGCTCCTGGAGAACGCGCTGGGGGTGGCACCGAAAGAACTGCGGGACGCGTTTGCCGGCCGGATCCAGGACGCCGATCTCCGAGTGCGACTGGAACTGGTGCCGGCGGGCCGCTGCCTCTGGGGACAGATCGTGGCGGACGAGGAAGGATTGAGGGAAGACCGGCACTGGTGGTACTTCGAGCGGCCGCGCTCGCCGGGCCCCAAGCTCAAGGAAGAGCTGGACCCGGGGTGATGTTCTCATTGCGGGAAGTTGGCTCCAGAGGGTCACCATAGACGGGGAGGTTTCCAATGGGCGCTCGTGCGACGGGTCGCTGGTCACTCCTGGCGTTCCTTGCGCTAACCGCCGCCTGCGGGACGGAGGAACCGGTGGCGGTTTCGGTTCTTGGCGCGGGGAGCGCGAGGATCACCTCCTGGGCGGGGGAGCGACTCTTCAATTCCGTCGCCGACGACTGGGAGCCCGCTGTCGCGGTCGATCCGGGCAGCTCCTACGTCTACGTCCTCACCACTCGCTACAACGGCGAGCCCGCGTGCTCGGGCCACTGTCCCGATCCGGCGCTGATTCTACGGGTGTCGAGTGACGGCGGGGCCAGCTTCGGTCCCGAAAGCTATCTCTGCGTCTGCCAGGGGACCGAAGGGCAGAACGATCCCCAGATCGCGGTCGCGCTGGACGGTACGGTCTACACCGCCTGGATCAACGATTTCGTTCCCGGGGTCGTGTTCTCTCGGTCGCGCGACCACGGACGGACCTGGAGCCCACCCAAGGTTCTCTTCAGCCGGCTTCCCTTCTCGGACAAACCGATCCTGGCGATCTCAGCCGACGGGCGCGACATCTACCTCGCCGCCAACGCCAGCTCCAGCTACATGGTGGCCTCGCACGACTTCGGCGCCACATTCTCCAGGCCGCTGCGCACCAACCACGATGACCGCTACTACTTCGCCAACGGCGGATTCGTGGCGTCCAACGGCATCGTCACCTTCTCGGAGGCCAGCTACACCCAGACCAGCACGGGCCCGGTATTCATTCACACCTTGCGCTCCGCCGACGGCGGACGCTCCTGGGAAACCACGCTGGTGGACGTCGTGCCCGAGCAGCCCGATTGCACCTTCGGCGGTTGTCCCCTGGAGTTCTACGGTCCCGCCGATGCCCTGGCCGGCGATGCGTCGGGCCGTCTGGTCCTGCTGTACAACGGTCCCCTGGTGCCGAAGGGGCCGCAACGGATGTTCCTGCGGCGCTCGACCGATGGTGGGGCGACCTGGGGGGCTCGACTGGAGGTCTCCGCCGCTCCGGCGGGCGCCAACGCCGCCTTCCCGGCGGCCGTCGGCACCGGAATCGGTGATTTTCGGATCTGGTACATGGACGATCGCAATGGCCCCCTGAGCTGGAACGTCTGGTTCCGGCGATCCTCGGACGGAGGGCTGACCTGGTCACCCGAGGTCCGGCTTTCCGATGCTCTGGGTGGGGCGTCCTACAAGACGCCGGCCGGTTTTGCGCAGCCGTACGGCGACTACGGGCAGATCGCGGTAACCAGCCGCGGCGCCACGATTGCCGTGTGGGGGGAAGGCACCGGTTTTGCCGGGCCGGGGGGGACCTGGATCAATCGGGAAGCTCCCGAGAGAGTGCTGAGTGCTGGGTTCTGAGGACGGCGAGATGCGGAGTGCTGAGTGCTGAGTGCTAAGTGCTGGGTGCTGAGTGCTGGGTGCTGAGTGCTGAGTGCTAAGGCTATTGACCAAGGGCCAACGACTAGTGGCTAACGGCTAACGGTTTACTTCCCGACCGCCCGCCGCACCAGCAGCAAGTCCGAAATATTGTCCATCGTCAAGAGCCCGATCAGCTCGCCGCCGGCACCCACCACCGGCAGAGCGGGGAGGCCGCTCCCTCGGAGTTGCCTGAGTGCCGCCTCGAAGGGAGTGCCGGCCGGCACCGAGGGGACCCGGGCGGCCATGGCCTCGCCTACGGTGGAATCGGGTCCTCGCGAGGAGAGCCCTTTGATCAGGTGCTCCCGGGTGAGCAGTCCCTCCAGTCGGCCGTTGTTGTCGACCACCGGAAACTCCCGTTGCTCGCCTTCCAGCAGCATCTGCACCGCGTCGTTCAATCGGGCGTGGATCGGGATACTGCGGAAGTGCGTCACCATCATCCGCTCCACCGTCAGCCCCTGCCCGGCCGCGCGGGTTTCGACGGCCGCTACCTCGGAGGCGGCGCCGACAAAGACGAAGAGGGCGATGAGGGCGAGGAGGGTCGGACCCTCCACCAGGGCCCAAAGCCCACCCACCACCGCGAGCATCTGACCGATCGAGGCCGCGATCCGGGTCGCCCGCAACAGGCCGAGGCGGGAGGCGAGCAGCGCCCGGAGGACTCGGCCCCCATCCATCGGGAAGGCCGGGATCAGGTTGAAGAGCAGGAGCCTGACGTTGACGAGCATCAACGTGGGGAGGAAGGGCCCAATGTCGGTGAGCTTCGCCGTAAGCGGAGTGGGATCTCCCGTCGCCATCAGAAAGCCGCGGAGGCCAAGCGCGATCACCAGGGTGACGGCGGGGCCCGCGAGGGCGATCAGGAACTCCTGTTTCGGCTCGTCGGGCAGGCGCTCCAACCGGGCCACTCCGCCGATGGGTAGGAGAATCACATCCGGCGTCCGGACCCCGAAGCGCGCCGCCATCCGGATGTGCCCGAACTCGTGCAGCACCACGCAGGCAAAGAGGGCCAGGATGAACCCGACGGTCTCGGCCCCGCCGGCCAGTCCGCCCTGCTGGAGGCCGGCATAGCCCAGAAAGGCCAGCAACAGGAGAAAGGTGATATGCACCTTGATCTCGGTGCCCGCGACGCGGCCAATGCTGAAGGACCATCCCATGGGGGGAATATAGTAGCCGTTAGCGGTTAGCCATTAGCCATTAGC
>JBGPJS010000437.1:0-3742 GCA_041485505.1 Gemmatimonadota bacterium
CGTCGAGAAGCCGGACGCCGAGACTGCCGAGGTCGAGGAAGTCTTCGCCACCTACGGGCTCACCCCCGCGGAGATAGCCCCGGTGGTCTCCGCCTTGCGAAGGCGGCCGTCGGCGTGGGTCGAATTCATGATGCGCTACGAGCTGGGTCTGGAGAAACCCGATCCCCGCGCGGCGTTTCGGAGTGCGCTCACCATCGCCCTGGCCTACATTGTTGGAGGCATGATCCCCCTCGCGCCGTACTTCTTCGTCTCCGAGTCCCGGGCCGCGCTGGGGCGGTCGGTCGGGGTCACCATGCTTGCGCTGCTGGTTTTCGGCTATGTGAAAGGGCGATTCACCGGCACCCGTCCGATCCGGAGCGGAATCCAGACCGTGGTGATCGGCGGGCTTGCGGCGGCGGCGGCCTTCGGCCTGGCTCGCCTGATCGGATGAGAAATCTCCAAGCCTCGCTGAAGTCTTGGCTGGCCGCCGGCCTGATCGATGCCGCCGCCGCCGAGCGCATCCGTGCCTTCGAGGCGAGTCACAGTTCTCCTCGTCTCCGATGGCCCATTCTGCTCGCCCTGGGTCTCGGAGGGCTGACGTTGGGAGCCGGCGTATTGCTCTTCGTCGGGGCCCACTGGGATACCCTCTCACCCACCTTCCGCTTCCTTCTGGTCCTCTGCCTGGTAGGCTGCTTTCACCTGGCCGCGAGCCTCTCAGCTGAACGGTTCCCGGCCCTCGGGACTACCCTGCACGCCGTCGGCACGGCCACACTTGGCGCCGGCATTTATCTGGCCGGCCAGATCTTCAACCTTCAGGAACACTGGCCCGCGGGACTCCTGCTCTGGGGCCTAGGTGCCGGGCTTGGCTGGCTGCTGCTCGGGGATTGGGCCCAGGCCGTGCTCACCGCGCTCCTGGTGCCGGGCTGGCTCGCCGGAGAGTGGAGTGTGGCCACTGATCTTCGGAGTGGGGCGGGCGCCCAGATTCTGGCCGGTGGGCTGCTGTTGCTGGCGATCACGTACCTGGGAGCCACTCTTCCCGGCCGCCAGGGCGTGATCAGGCGAGCTCTTGCCTGGATCGGCGGCCTTGCGCTCATCCCCTATGCCTTCGGCGTCGTGATCACGGCGGGCGAGTCCAGCTACGGCACCCCGCTCTCGACTTCGCTTCTTGCGACCGGCTGGGGGATGGCGCTCGTGGGGCCTCTGCTCCTCGCGGCCTTCCTCCGAGGGAGGGCCATACTGCCCAATCTCGTCGCGGCCGCCTGGGTCCTCACCGGTCTCTCGCTGGGGCATGACCCCGGCCTCCCGGCATATCTCTGGGGTGCGGTTGGCGCGCTTAGCCTGGTGGGATGGGGGTTGATGGAATCGAGTCCGCAGCGGATCAATCTCGGCGTTACCGGATTCGCGATCACCCTCCTCGCCTTCTATTTCTCGAGTGTCATGGACCGGCTGGGTCGGTCGCTCAGCCTGATCGGACTGGGCGTCATTCTACTCGCCGGTGGATGGGCTCTGGAACGGACCCGTCGACGCCTGGTCGCGCGGGTCACGGAGCCGACACCATGACTCCCCGCCAGAAAGGGCTCGTGCTGGCCGCATGTCACCTTGGAATCGTGCTGAGCCTGGGGGCCAAGCTGCTGATTGACCGGGCCACACTGCCGCGGGTCTGGGTCAAGACTCAGCCGGTCGACCCGAGCGAACCGATCCGGGGCCGATACGTGAGGCTCCGTATCGGTGCCATTGCGGCTCGGCCTGCCGGTGGCGCAGTCGGTAACCTGGCTCGGCTCCATGTCGAGAACGAGCGCCTGGTGGCCGAACCGTGGGTGGGTTCCGAAGGCGTCGAGGTGCGGCAGTGGCCCGGCGACAGCGGTGCCGAGGTGCTGCTGGATGAGCCGCTCGCCTTTTTCATCCCGGAGCGCACGGCGGATCCGTCCCGCCGTGCCGAAGGTGAGGAACTCTGGGTCGAAGTCACGGTTCCCCGCCGTGGGGTGCCCCGGCCTATTCGTCTCGGCGTGAAGAAGGACGGTACGATCTCCCCTCTCGACCTTCAGTGATGAGAACCCCCTAAGCCCGGCCGCCTCGCCAGGAGCGATGCGCCAGTGCCTCCGGCGTTTTTTGAACCCCCGCTCGGCAGAATAGGATGATGCTCTCGCCCCGCTTCGGCCCCATCCTGGGCCATGGCCGAAAACGGGCGAGTTCGGAATCTCTTGCTGGTGGCCGGCGATCGGCTGGTCTACGAACGCTTGCGCTCCCGATACCCCGAACTCCGGGTCACGGAGGAGGGCGCCGAGATCCCGCTCGACGACAGCACACCGGAGGAGGTGCTCGCGGTATGCGGCGCCGAGAAGGTGCCGGTGCGGCACAGCGCCATTCGATCGGGTTGACGCGATGGTGGCGGGGCCTCTACGTTTGGCCCTCTTTGCCGAGCACGCCCACGAAGGCCGGGAGTCGCCGTGTCCGAGCTGCCCAGTATCCGGGAGTCCCTCCAGCAGATCCTCGATTTTCTCCGTCTGGATGCCGCCGAGCTGGGCCGGCGCCTGATCGAGGTGGCGTTCATCTGGATTTTCGCGTACCTGGCGTGGCGCCTGGTGAACGCGATCGCGAAGAAGATCGTCCAGTCCGTGGACGACGGCGACGACTCGACCATGACGGAGGCGGAGCAGCGGGGGCACACCGTCTCGCAACTGCTCAAGAGCGTCGGGCGCGTCGTGATCATCGCCATCGCGTTGCTTCTCACCCTCAACGTTTTCATCAACATTGGCCCCCTGCTTGCCGGCGCGGGGATTCTGGGCCTGGCCGTCTCCTTCGGCGCCCAGAGTCTGGTCAAGGACGTCATTGCCGGGTTCTTCTTCCTGATCGAGAACCAGTTCGCGGTGGGGGACGTGATCGAGGTGGCGGGGAAGGCCGGGGAGGTCGAACGGATGAGTCTTCGGGTCGTGATGCTCCGGGACGCCCATGGCACCGTCCACATGATACCGAACGGACAGATCACCACGGTGAGCAACATGACCCGGAAGTGGTCCCGGGCGGTCGTGGATGTGGACGTGGCCTACGAGACGGACGTCGACCGGGCGATCGAAATCCTCCGCGATGAGGCCAAGAAGTTCGCCGCGGATCCCGCGTGGCAGTCCCGGCTCGATGGCAATCCCGAGATTCTGGGGGTCGAGACCCTGGCCGAGAGCGGCATCACTCTCCGGAGCCGCCTGCGAACCCATCCGGGCGCCCAGTGGGACGTGGCTCGGGAGTTCCGGCGCCGGCTCAAGAACCGGTTGGCCGCGGAAGGGATCGACATTCCGTTCCCGCAGCGGGTGGTGCACGTGCGGCACACCGGCGCACCGGCACCGGGCCTGGCCGACGAATGACCCTCCGGGTCTTCAATACGCTGACGCGACAAGTCGAGGAGTTTCGACCGATTGCACCGGGTCGGGTGTCGATGTACACCTGCGGGCCCACGGTCTGGAACTACGCTCATATCGGAAACTTCCGGACCTTTCTGTTCGAGGACCTGCTCCGGCGCTGGCTGGAAGCCAGCGACTTAGAAGTGTTCCAGATCATGAACCTGACGGATGTGGACGACAGGATCATCAAGGAAGCGGGCAAGAAAGGGATCTCGATCCGCGATTTCGTCGCTCCGTACGCGGAGGCATTCCACGAAGATCGAAAGTACCTGCGAATCAAGGATGCCAGCGTCTATCCCCGGGCCACCGAATTCGTACCTCAGATGATCGAGCTGGTCGAGCGGCTCCTGCAGAACGGTACTGCCTATAAG
>JBGPJS010000438.1:0-3729 GCA_041485505.1 Gemmatimonadota bacterium
CGCCTCATCTGGAGCGTGGGATCGGGCTACGGCGGGAACGCGCTTCTCGGCAAGAAGTGCTTCGCCCTCCGCATCGCCAGCACCATGGCGAGGGACCAGGGCTGGATGGCGGAGCACATGCTGATCCTCGGTCTCAAGAGCCCGGAGGGCGAGAAGCGCTACGTCGCCGCCGGATTCCCCAGCGCCTGCGGCAAGACCAACCTCGCGATGCTGGTGCCGCCCGCGGGCTGCGAGGCGTGGACGGTCACGACGGTCGGTGACGACATCGCCTGGATCCGGCCCGGACCCGACGGCCATCTGTACGCTATCAATCCGGAAGCCGGGTTCTTCGGCGTCGCCCCCGGGACTTCGGTCACGTCCAATCCCAACGCGATGGCCACGATCCGGGCCAATACCCTGTTCACCAACGTCGCCCGCACGCCCGACGGAGACGTCTGGTGGGAGGGCATGACGGACGAGCCGCCCGCGGAGCTGACCGACTGGCAGGGACAGCCCTGGACGCCGGGATGTGGCCGCAAAGCCGCGCACCCCAACGCCCGGTTCACCGCGCCGGCCTCCCAGTGTCCCTCGATGGATCCGGAATGGGAGAACCCGGCCGGGGTCCCGGTGAGTGCGTTCATCTTCGGCGGCCGCCGCGCCTCGCTGGTGCCACTGGTCTACCAGGCGGTCAACTGGAATTTCGGGGTCTACCTCGCGGCGACCATCGGCTCGGAAACCACCGCCGCCGCGACCGGCGCGGTGGGTCAGGTCCGTCGCGACCCGATGTCGATGTTGCCCTTCTGCGGCTACCACATGGGGGACTACTTCAACCACTGGCTGCAGATCGGGCGCCAGATCGCCGTCCCGCCGCCGATCTTCTGTGTGAACTGGTTCCGCAAGGACGCCGATGGGAACTTCATCTGGCCCGGTTACAGCCAGAACCTCCGGGTCCTCAGATGGATCTTCAACCGGGTGCGGGGCCGGGCCGGCGCCACCGAGAGCCCGCTGGGCTGGATGCCGCGGTACGAGGACCTCGACTGGACCGGCCTCGACCACTTCGGCCCGGAGACCTTCCGCGACCTCATGTCGGTGCATCGCGAGGCCTGGAAGGCGGAAGTCCAGTCGCACCAGGAACTCTTCGAACGTCTCTACGACCGGATCCCCAGGGAAATCATCCTCATGCGCGAGCTGGTCCTCTCCAGCCTCTGGCGGTCGCCGGAGGAGTGGAAGCTGGCGCATGAAACAGATGATTGACGGAACGGCGGAACGGCGGAACGACGGTAGGACCGCACGGTGGCAGGATAGCCGGCGGATTGACACGGGATGACACTTTTCGCCCTGATGAGACCTCCGGTCCGCCTGCCCGCCGGTCCGCCGGTCCGCCATGTCTGATTACGAAGTCGTCCGCGACCCGCTCTGGGACAACATCCGTCTCGACGCCGCGGCGGTCGGTGTGCTGGATACCCCGGCCATGCAGCGTCTTCGCTATGTCCGACAGTTGGGTCATGCCTTCCTGGTCTACCCCGGCGCTACCCACACCCGCTTCGAACACGCCCTCGGCGCCTACCACCTGACCCGCTCCGCGCTCGCCGCCCTCGAGGAACGAGGGGAGCTGACGGGGATCTCCGAAGAGGACAGGGTGGCGACCCGGCTGGCCGCGCTGCTACATGACATCGGGCACTATCCTTTCTCCCACACCCTCGAAGAGGCGGGCTTCCCGCACCACGAGAAACTCGGCGTGGCCAAGCTCGCGCAGGGGGAGCTGGGTGAAGGCCTCGCCAGGCTCGGCATCCCCGGCCTGGTGGAGCGGATCGGTCAGCTCATCACCGGTACGAGCAGCAGTCCCCTTCGCGGCCTGATCTCGGGTTCGCTCGACCTCGACAAGATCGACTACTTGAGCCGGGACGCCCGGATGTGCGGAGTGCCGTACGGTGCGGTGGACGTGGACCGCCTGCTTGCCACCCTGGCGCTGGTCGAGACCGCACCGAGTCATCGCGAGGTGGGGGTGCTCGAAAAGGGCATCAGCGCGCTCGAGTCGCTGCTCTTCGCCAAGTACCAGATGTACCGCAACGTCTACTGGCACCATGCGGTCCGCTCCGCCGGCTGCATGTTCAAACGGGCGGTCCGCTCGGCAGTCTCCCGCGGGGCTTTCACCGCCGAACGGATTGCGGAATGGACCGATGACGGGCTCATGGAGCGGCTCACGGCGGATGATCCCACCGGACTCGCCCGCGCGGTGCAGGGCCGCCGGCTCTACAAGAGAGCGCTCGACCTCTCGGCGAGCGAGGTGCCCTCAGAGACTCAGCCCTGGCTCACCGCCGATGCGGCGCTGTTGGCGCGGGTAGAGGATGCCGTGGCTTGCGGGGCGGGTCTACAGCCGGGGCAGGTCCTGATCGATTTCCCGACCAATCCGTCAATGCTGGCGGTGGACCTGCCGCTCCGGACCAAGGGGGGGAAGGTCGAGCGCCTGACCAACGAAGGACGGGTAGGAGAATTCGGCCTGCCAAGGGTAGCCTGGGAGTTGTATCAGAGCGCCCGACGACTCCGGGTGTTCACGGCGGTGCCGCCCACGCGGGGGATCGAGAAGGTGCTGGAGGTAATCACCTTGCCCACCGAGGAGGTGGCGAGACGGCTGGAGGGAGGCGGGTTGATGGGTAGCCGCTGAGGCCGCGGCGCCGGTCGAGGCGCAGCGGTGCGGTGACCACATGGCACGGCCTGACGGCTCTTGACTTTGAGGTGAGAAAGTGGAGGATACGCTGCATGCTCACACGGCTCTCGATCCTCGCGCTCCTCTGCGGTAGTCACCCGCTCGTCGCCCAGACCGGTTCCTTCCCGTGGAAAGCCGGCGATCCCGCCCCCGCCATCGCCGGGGTTCATCTCGGGGACTCCCGTACGAGGCTGGATTCGTTGCTGGGGCGTCCCGACTCTACCCAGGCAACCGCGCAAGGGGCCGTCAACGTAATCTATGGCGCCAAAGGCCTTTCCATTACCTACACTCCGCACGACGGGGTAGCCCTCATCTACCTGCTCCGCCCCGAGGCCGGTGACATTGGCGGCATTCGACTCGGCGCCACCCAGGCCGATGTGGTGGCCCAGTGGGGCGAGCCACCCCGGGGGGAAGGGGCGACCGCCTTCTACCTCGCGGGCACCTGGGCCGCCATTGTGGGCCTCGATGAGCAGGGCGCTGCCGTGATACAGCTGGGCCTAGGCCGGCTCGCGGGAGCCGAATGAACCATGCGCTCTGGCCCACGGAACAGCCTGTCCCGACGACAACCGATCGACCAGGAATTCGTCCGTCGCCTGGCACTCGCGCTGCCCGAGACTGATGAGCAGGCGCACTTTGGCCGCCGCGACTTCCGGGTCCGTAACAAGATCTTCGCGACCCTGCCGGAGGACGGTCGTTCAGTCAACCTCAGGGCGACACCGGTCACTCTCGACGCTCTCGTTTCCGCGGAACCCGCGACCTTCACTGGGATCCTGGGCCGGCGCTGGATCGGGGTCGACCTCTCCACAGTTCAACAGACGGTGCTGCGGGACCTGATCACTGGCGCCTGGCGGCTCACCGCCCCGAAGCGCTTGGTGGCCGCGCTGGACCAGGGGCGGGATCTCTCTCGGGCCTGACCCCCCCCCAGGTCCGCCCACTCCCGGGTGGCGCTACAGCGACCTCACAAACGCCACGATTGCCGCGCGTGCGGACAGACTGAGCCCGCGGAAACGATCCCGGGCGACGGTCGCCTCGCCGCCGTGCAG
>JBGPJS010000439.1:0-3720 GCA_041485505.1 Gemmatimonadota bacterium
GAGCGGACCATCTTCGGCCGCGACTACCTGCTGGAGCGCCCACTGCTCCGCGCCATCACTCGGCGCGAGGGGCCCCCGGTGTTGTTGGTGGACGAAGTGGATCGGGCCGACGACGGGTTCGAGGCCTTCCTGCTGGAGGTGCTCTCCGACTTCCAGGTGACGATCCCCGAATTGGGTACCCTGCGGGCCGAGCACGTGCCGTACGTGGTGCTGACCTCGAACCACACCAGGGAAATCGGCGACGCGCTGCGCCGCCGCTGCCTCTATCTCTACATCGAGCACCCCACGCTCGAGAAGGAAGTTCGGATTATCCGGGCCCGGGTGCCCGACGCCAGCGCCCAGTTGGCGGCCCAGATCGGCCGGTTCATGCAGGCTCTGCGGAACCGCCGGCTCTCCCGCTCCCCCGGCGTGGCGGAGACCCTGGACTGGGCCCGGGCCTTGATCACCCTGCACCGCGACCACCTGGATCTGGAGAGCGTGAAGGACACTCTCGGGTGCGTACTCAAGGACCGCTCGGACTACCCGGAGTTAGGGCCGGCGGAGATCGCGGCCCTGCTCGACGAGACCCTGGCCGCGGGTGCGGCATGATCGAACGGGATCTCGTGGTGCACACGGCCGGGTTCGCGGGCGCCCTCAGGCGACGGGGCGTCTCGGTCGGCCTGAGCGATGAGATCGACGGAGCGGAGGCGCTCACCCGACTCGACCTGTTGGATCGGGACGAGGTCCAGTGGGGTCTCAAGACGGCATTCAAGATCCGCCGGCGCGATTGGGCCCTGTTCGACGAGCTGTTCGCCCGCTTCTGGTCCGCGACGCGGAGCCCGGAGGCTCCAACCGACCGGCCCATCGTCGATCCGCCAGAGACCGGCACCCATCCGCCGCCGCCGCTCGGAAGCCGGGAAACCGTCCCGGGCGCACTGGGCAGCAATGGCGCCGACCCCGAGGGAGAAACCCCGGGCTCCAGTCCCGACCAGCTGCTCCGGCGCAAGCCCTTCGACGAGTGTACTCCGCAAGATCTGGCCGCGATGGAGCGGCTGCTCCAGCGGCTGCCGCCGTTCCGGATGGCCTCACGTCCCAGCCGGCGGCTGGTCCCCACCGACGGGAGAGGCAGGGTGGACTTGCGGCGTTGCTTCCGGCGGGCCGTTGGCACCGAAGGCGACGTGGTCTGGCTGGCGCGCCGGGCCCGGGCCGTTGAGGAACCGCGACTCGTCATCCTGTGCGATACCAGCGGTTCCATGGACCCGCACGCCCGCTTCCTGCTGGCCTTCATCCTTTCGCTCAAGCGGGTGGTAAAGCACATCGAGGTGTTTGCCTTCAACACCTCGCTCACCCGGCTCACGCCGTGGCTGGCGCGAGGCAGAATCCGCGCCAGCCTGGACCGCCTCGCAGCCGGCGTCCCCGACTGGTCCGGCGGCACCCGCATCGGCGAATGCCTGATGGCGTTCGTCGACCGGCATCTGGACCAGGTGGTGCAGGCCAAGACCGACGTCGTCATCCTGAGCGATGGGCTCGACTGCGGCGATCCTCAGGTGCTGGCGGGCGCGCTGCGCCTGGTGCGGCGCCGGGCCCGGTCGCTCATCTGGCTCAATCCGTTGCTGGGCGATGCCCGCTACCGGCCGGAGGCCCGGGGCATGGCCGCGGCGCTGCCGTTCCTCGATCGCTTCGCGCCGGCCCACAACCTCGAGTCGCTGGAGCGCGCCTTCGCGCGCTCGGCGTCCTGAATTCTCCATGCAGATCGAGAAGCGCTTCCTGGTCGCGGCCCCGGCCGACCGGGTCTGGGCCTTTCTCACCGATCCCCATCGGGTAGCGCAGTGCCTGCCCGGCGCCGCGATCACCGGGCAGTTGGACGATCAGTCCTACGAGGGCACCATCACGGTCAAGGTGGGGCCGGTCTCCTCCAGCTACCGAGGCAAGGTGCGCTTCGAGAAACTCGACCGGGCTTC
Organism: Gemmatimonadota bacterium; assembly: GCA_041485505.1. Classification (GTDB taxonomy): domain Bacteria; phylum Gemmatimonadota; class Gemmatimonadetes; order Gemmatimonadales; family GWC2-71-9; genus JBDUEA01. The sequence continues at coordinate 1,941 of JBGPJS010000439.1, forward strand.
CCGGACCGCGGAGGTGGTTGCCTCGGGCCAGGATGTTCGCGGCAAGGGGGGCGCCGACCTCCGGATGACCAGCCAGTTGGTTGAGCGGGGCCCGGCGGAAACCGAGGTGACTGTGGTCCAGGAGATCAACGTCACCGGCCTCCTGGCCCAGATGGGTCGGGGGATGATCCAGGACGTTGGGGACCAGCTGTTCGAAAAGTTCACCACCGCCATGCGGGCCGAGCTGGAATCCTCGCCGGCCGCCGTCTCCGGCGCCCCCGCGGCGCCCCCGGCGGCCGTTGAGCCGATTCAGGTGGTGTCACTCGGCGCCGCGGTGGCGGGACGCGCGGCGGGACGGGTGGCTCGCAATCCTTTGTTCTGGCTGGCGGTGATAGCCATCGGGGTGATAGTATGGTGGCTCTTCCGCACCTAAGCATCGGGGACAACTGAGGAGGGTCGTGGCATGATTCCGTCCGCCTTCGACTATCATGCGCCCGGCACCCTGGCCGACGCGCTGGCGCTGCTCGACCGCTACGGGGACGAAGCCAAGGTCCTGGCCGGCGGGCAGAGCCTGCTGCCGATGCTCAAGATCCGGCTGGCGCAGGTGGGCCATCTGGTGGACATCGGCCGCATCGCCGGCCTCGACTATATCAAGGAAGAGGGGGGCGTACTGAAGATTGGAGCGGCGACCAGCGAGGCCTCGCTGGAGCGCTCCGACCTCATCCGGTCCCGGTACCCGATCCTGCTGGACACCGCCCGGGTGATCGCCGATCCGCTGGTCCGGAATCGGGCCACGGTAGGCGGCAACCTGGCCCACGGAGATCCGGCCAACGATCATCCCGCCACCATGCTGGCGCTGGGCGCGACCGTGGTGGCGCGGGGCCCCAAGGGCGAGCGCACCGTGCCCATCGAGCAGTTCTTCCAGGGCCTCTTCACCACCGCCCTCAAGGGCAATGAAATCCTCACCGAAATCCGGATCCCGGCGCCGCCGCCCAAGAGCGGCGGGGCCTACGTCAAGCTGGAGCGCAAGGTCGGCGACTTCGCCACCGCCGCGGCGGCCGTCCAGTTGAGCCTCGGCGCCGGCGGCGAGATCGCCAAGGTAGGCATCGGGCTCACCAGCGCCGGCCCCACGCCGATCAAGGCGACCGAAGCCGAGAAGTTCCTGACCGGCAAGAAGCCCGACGAGGCGATACTGGCGGAGGCGGGGCGACTCGCGGCGCAGGCCACCAAGCCGTCGGCCGATCGGCGGGGCGCCGTCGACTACAAACGCGAAATGGCCCGGGTGCTGGTGGTACGCGCCCTCGGCATAGCCATCCGTCGCGCGGGAGGGCAGTCCTGATGGCCAGACATGCGATCACGATCACCGTGAACGGGGTTGCCCGCCAGGCCGAGGTGGACTCGCGGCTGCTCCTGGTCCATCTCCTCCGGGACGAGTTCCGGCTGACCGGGACCCACATCGGCTGCGACACCACCCACTGCGGCGCCTGCACCGTGCTGCTGGATGGCCAGCCGGTCAAATGCTGCACCATCCTGGCGGTGCAGGCCGACGGTCGGCAGGTGACGACGGTGGAAGGGCTGGAGAAGGACGGCAAACTGGATCCGATCCAGGATGGATTCTGGCAGGAACACGGCCTCCAGTGCGGCTTCTGCACGCCGGGCATGATGATGACGAGCTACGCGCTGCTTCGGCGCAACCCCAAGCCCACCGAGGATGAAATCCGGCACGCGATCTCGGGAAACCTCTGCCGATGCACCGGCTATGTGAACATCGTCAAGGCGGTGCAGTACGCCGCCGCCAAGC
>JBGPJS010000440.1:0-3708 GCA_041485505.1 Gemmatimonadota bacterium
CTCCGCAAGTTCGGCCTCTGCCGAATCTGCTTTCGCGAGCTCGCCTTGAGGGGGGAAATCCCGGGCGTGCGCAAGGCCAGCTGGTAGGGAGATGATCAACGCATGAGCATGACTGATCCCGTCGCGGATATGCTGACCCGCATCCGGAACGCCTGCTCCGCGGGCCACCGGCGCGTGGACATGCCCGTCTCGAAACTCAAGAGCGAGCTCGCCCGGATTCTACTCGCCAACCATTACATCGCGGATTTCAAGGTCCTCGATGATGGCGCTCACGGTGTCCTGCGGCTCTACCTCAAGTATCACAATGAGACCCCGGTCATTCGCGAGCTGCGCCGGGTCTCGACGCCGGGGCTTCGACGCTACGTGAAGTCTCGGGAGATTCCCCGAGTGAAGAATGGCCTCGGCATGGCCATCGTCTCCACCCCGCGGGGGCTCATGACCGACCGCGAGGCGCGGACGGCCAATCTGGGCGGCGAGCTGCTCGCCGTCGTCTGGTAGGAGCCGGCCATGTCGCGTATCGGCAAGAAGCCGGTGACGGTTCCCAAGGGCGTCACCGTCGAACTCAAGGATCGCACCCTCGCGGTCAAGGGACCCAAGGGCGAGCTCGCCCGCACCTTCCATCCCGAGATGACCCTCGCGGTGGAGGGGGACAAGGTCACGGTCGCCCGCCCGAGCGACGAGAAGCGCCACAAGGCGCTGCACGGGCTGACCCGCACTCTGGTCCAGAACATGGTTGACGGGGTGGCCAAGGGGTTCAGCAAAGCGCTCGAGATCCAGGGTGTGGGCTACAAGGCGGAAATCAAGCCGTTCGGCCTCCAGCTGGCGTTGGGATTTTCCCACGCGGTGCCCTATCAGGCGCCCAAGGGCATCAAGTTCACGGTCGAGAACAACACCCTCGTCAAGATCGAGGGCCCGGACAAGGAACTGGTGGGCCAGGTGGCGGCGGAGTTGCGCAATCTCCGTCCCCCCGAGCCCTACAAGGGCAAGGGCATCCGTTACGTGGGTGAGCGGGTGCGCCGCAAGGCCGGCAAGACAGGAGCCAAGTAAATCATGCGCCCGATCATCTCGCCCAAATCGCGGCAGGATCTCCGGTACCGCCGCCACCTGCGGGTGCGGAAGAAGGTCACCGGAACGGCCGAGCGGCCGCGGCTGGTGGTGTTCCGGTCGCTCAAGCATATCTACGCCCAGTTAGTCAACGATGACCAGGGAGTCGCCCTGCTCGGCGTGAGCGATGCCAGCAAGGGGATCCAGGTCGAGGGCAAAGGCAAGGTGGGAAAGGGCAAGGCGGTGGGAAAGCTGCTCGCGTCGAAAGCCAAGGCCGCTGGGATCTCGAAGGTGGTCTTCGATCGCGCGGGTTACCGTTACCATGGTCGCGTGCAGGCCGTCGCCGACGGCGCGCGCGAAGGCGGATTGGAGTTCTAAGATGGCTGATCAGGAACCGGCAGCACCCGAGACGGCAACGCCGACCGAAGCCCCCGCTGGCCGCAGTGGCGGTGGGGGTGGACGGGGTCGGGGCCGCGGCGGCGATCGTGGCGGGCAGGGGGGTCGCGGACCCAAGCGGGAGCGGGAGCGTGACCACGCCAGCGACATGGTCGAGAACGTGGTGGCTATCAACCGGGTAGCCAAGGTGGTCAAGGGTGGCCGCCGCTTCTCGTTCAACGCCCTGGTGGCGGTGGGCGACGGCAAGGGCCGGGTCGGGATCGCCACCGGCAAGGCCAATGAGGTGTCGGAGGCGGTGCGCAAGGCCGTCGAAGCGGCCAAGCGGAAGATGATCGACCTGCCCCGGGTCGGCGCCACCATTCCCCACGAGATCATCGGCGAGCACGGCGCCGGCCGGGTGCTCCTCAAGCCCGCGGCCAGCGGCACCGGCGTCATTGCCGGCGGCCCGATCCGCTCGGTCCTCGAGTGCGCGGGGATCACCGACATTCTGACCAAGAGCCTCGGCTCCAACAACCCGCACAACGTGGTGCGGGCGACGATGGATGGGCTCCGTCGGCTGGTTACGCCCCGGCAGATCGCGCGGGAGCGCGGCATCGAGGTCGACCAGATCGCCTACCGCGCCCCGCAGGAGGTTTGAGCCATGGGTCGTAATCCCGCGGTGGGGCGGCAAGGTCCCGCGTACTACGCGGCCACCATCCCGGCGGAAGCAGCGGCGCCCCGCCTCAAGATCAAGCAGATCCGTTCGGGGATCGGCCATTCCGAAACCATGCGGCGGACCCTCAAGGCCCTTGGCCTGCGCCATCACCAGGCGGTGACCGAGGTCCCCAACAACGCGTCCACCCGCGGCATGCTGTTCAAGGTGCGGCACCTGGTGATGGTGTCGCCGGCGTCGGAGGCCTGATGGCACACGAAGCGAAGTCTCCCATCACTCTTTCCACCCTGAAGCCCGCCCGCGGCTCGACCCAGTCTCGCAAGCGGGTGGGGCGGGGCCCGGGCTCGGGCCTGGGCAAGACGTCGGGCAAGGGCAATAAGGGCCACAAGGCGCGCACCGGCGGCGGCACCAATCCCGGCTTTGAAGGCGGGCAGATGCCGATGTACCGCCGGCTCCCGAAGCGCGGCTTCACCAATCCGTTTAAGGTGATTGCCCAGCCGGTCAACCTGAAGGAGCTGAGCAAGGTGACTGCCCCGGAGGTGAATCCGGATACGCTCTACTCGGCCGGGCTTATTTCCGCCACCGACAAGCCGGTCAAGATTCTCGGCACCGGTGAGGCCGACCGTCCCTATGTGGTCCGCGGTGTCGCCCTCTCGGCCTCGGCCCGCGCCAAGATCGAGGCCGCCGGCGGCAAGATCGAGGCTTAGGTGACCGGCCCCCGCCCCTCTGCCTTCGCCATGGACCCCGAGCTCAAGCGCAAGCTTGGCTTCACCCTCCTCGCGCTGGTGATCTACCGGATCGGGGCCCACATCGCGGCCCCGGGGGTCAACGTCCAGGCCCTGTCGGATTTCATCAAGAACTCGGCGGCCGGTGGGTTCCTCAATCTGTACGACACCCTGGGCGGCGGCCTCTCCCGTGCGACGGTCTTCGCGCTCGGAATCATGCCGTACATCTCGTCCTCGATCATCTTCCAGCTGGCTGGAGGCATCGTGCCCTCGGTGGGCAAGATGCAGAAGGACGAGGAAGGGAAGAAGAAGCTCACCCAGTGGACCCGGTACCTCACGGTGCTGATCTCCTTCTCCCAGGCCTGGACCTTCACACTCTTCACCGAATCGATCCCCGGCGCCATCTCCAATCCGGACTTCTGGAGCCGGCTCATCATGGTGGTGACCCTCACCACGGGGGCCATCTTCGTGATGTGGCTGGGAGAGCAGATCACCGAGCGGGGGATCGGGAACGGGATGAGTCTGCTCATCACCTTTTCGATTCTGGACCGGCTCTGGCCCGGATTCATCCACCTGGTCGAGTTTGTCCGTAAAGACGTGGTGAGTCCCTTCGGCGCCCTGGCCTTTACGGCGATCCTGGTGAGCATCATGGCGTTCGTGACGCTGCTGACCGTCGCGGCCCGCCGGATCCCGATCCAGATTCCCCGGAAGGTCATGGGTCGCGGGCGGATCCGCGAAGGGCAGAAGACCTTCATCCCGATCCGGCTCATTACCGCCGGCGTGATGCCGATCATCTTCGCCCAGACCATCATCATCGTGCCCGGGACCCTGGCGAGCCTCACTCGGAACGAGACCCTGCGCTCGGTCGCCGACTTCTTCACCCCCGGCGAG
>JBGPJS010000441.1:0-3703 GCA_041485505.1 Gemmatimonadota bacterium
CGCAAGACACACCGCTTCGCCACATTCTGTCGTCACCTGCTTAAGTTAGGTTGAACCCAAGTTCACGAAACGGACAACATGAAGTTGTCCTCCGTGGCCCTCCCTGTGTCCTCCGTGCCTCCGTGTTGAAAACGGTCGTGGGTCGAAGGAAGCCGCCCGCATGCGACGCAAGCCACTCCTCGCCCTGGTTCTGTCGCTGCTTCTCCTGGGTATTCTGGTAGCGACGACCGGTGTCTCCCTGCTCCCGGTTTCCCTCGGGCTGGGCCCCTGTTTCAAGGACTGGACCGCGACGCCTTCCTGGTCACCGCGGGTGAGCCCGCTTGCGGCCGTCAACTTCGCGGTCGGAGGCAAGCCGGTCGAGGTCTGCTACGGACGCCCCGCCGCGCGAGGCCGCGAGGTCTTCGGCAAGCTGGTCCCCTACGACTCGTTGTGGAGGATGGGGGCCAATGAGCCGACCCGGCTCTACACGTCCTCCCCGCTTAACCTCGGCGGTCTGGGGGTACCGGCGGGACGTTACTCCCTTTACGCTGTCCCCTTGCCGGAGTCGTGGACGATCTATGTCAGCCAGTCGATCCTCCACTGGGGGATCCCGATCGACGCGGCCGTCCGGGCCAGGGAGATCGGATCCTTCACGGTCCGCTCGGAACCGGCATCCGGACCGGTGGAGATGCTCACCATTCGCGCCGAATCTGATTCCGGGGATCGGATGCAGCTGGTGATCGAATGGGAGAAGACCCGGGTGCGCATCCCCATGACCCCGGTCGCCAAACCATGAGCGACCCGCGCCGTCAGTTGCCTTCGGTGGATCGACTTCTCAAGGAGCCGGCGGTGGTGGCCCTTCTGGCCGAGACGCCGAGAACCGTCGTGGTTGCCGCGGTGCGCGAGGCAATCGAGGCGGCGCGATCCCATCGGGCCGGCCCGCCGGAAGACTGGACCGCGGATATTCTCGAGCGGGTGCGCCGCCGGAGTTCGTTTTCCCTCCAGCCCGTGCTCAACGCGACCGGTGTCGTCCTCCACACCAACCTGGGGCGGGCGCCGCTCGCCGAAACGGCGGCCGCCGCGATCGCCTCGGTGGCCCAGGGGTACAGCACCCTCGAGTTCGACCTGGCTTCCGGAACCCGCGGCCACCGGGCCGACCATTGCCGGGAGCTGCTGGCCGAATTGAGCGGGGCCCCGGACGGCCTCGTGGTCAACAACGCCGCGGGCGCCCTGGTGCTGGCCCTCAACGCCATCGCATCGGGAAGGCAGGTGCTGATCTCACGGGGCGAATTGATCGAGATTGGCGGATCCTTCCGGATCCCGGACATCATGGAAAAGAGCGGCGCGGTGCTTCATGAGGTCGGCACCACCAATCGGACCCATCTCGAGGACTACCGCCGCGCGCTGGATGGCGCTGGTGCCATCCTGACCGTGCATCGCTCCAACTTCGAGCAGCGGGGGTTCGTCGCGGCACCGGAACCCTCGGCCCTGGCCGTCCTGGCCCACGAGGCGGGACTGCCGTACCTCTACGACGTCGGCAGCGGTCTGCTGGCCGATCTCTCGAAATGGGGGCTCGACACCGAACCCAGGGTTCAGGATGCGGTGGCTGCGGGAGCCGATCTGGTGATCTTCAGCGGCGACAAGCTGCTCGGTGGCCCCCAGGCCGGGTGTCTGGTCGGCACCAGTGCGCTGATTCGGCAGTGCCGGGAAAACCCCTTCGCGCGGGCCCTGCGGGCCGACCGCTTTACCCTGGCCGCCTTGGAAGCGACCCTCGCGCTCTACCACGATGACGACCGCGCGCTCCGGGAGATCCCGGTCCTCGCCATGCTGACCCTCGAGCCCGAGGAGGTGCGCCGCCGCGCCGAGGCGCTTGCATCCCTGTGCCCGACGATCCTCCGACCACGCTGCCTGCCAGGCGAGTCCGCGGTCGGTGGTGGCTCCTTCCCCGGGGCTCACCTCCCGACGATCCTCATCGCCCTCGACCCCGGCGCCTTGGGAGCGGACGGGCTGGCGCTTCGGCTCCGACTGGGTCACCCGCCGGTGGTCGCCCGGGTCGCCGATGGCCAGGTGCTGCTGGATCCGCGAACGCTCCCCGTCGCCGCGTTCGCGGACGTGGGCCAGGCGCTGGCTCGGGCGCTGGAATGAAGGCGGTAAAGGCGGGAGAGGCGGGAGAGGCGGTCGCGAGCCGAGGTCACCAGTGAATCCCGCCGCTTCCGCCGCTTCCGCCTCTTCCGCCGCGACCGCCCGTCCCGCCGTCTTTCTGGACCGCGACGGCACCCTCATCGAAGACCGCGGCTTCCTCGCGCATCCGGATCAGGTGCGACTGTTGCCAGGGGTCACCGATGCGCTCTCCAGCCTCCACCGGGCCGGCTTCGCTCTCGTCACGGTCTCCAATCAGTCGGGAATCGCCCGCGGGCTCTACACCGCCGATGACTACGAGCGGGTCGCTCGCCGGCTGGACCAGTTGCTCGAGTCCGGCGGTGCCTGCCTGGATGCGCGATACTACTGTCCCCACCATCCCGAGTTCACCGGACCCTGCGAGTGCCGAAAACCGGGGCTCTTGCACTATCAGGATGCGGCGCGGGGGCTGGGAATCGATTGTGGCGCCAGTTGGTGGGTTGGGGACCGGCTCACCGATCTCGCGCCGGCTCGGTTGCTGAACGGTCGCGGCATTCTGGTTCTGACGGGAGCGGGCCCCGAAGCCGAAGCCGAAGCCCGCGCGGAGGGATTCGCCATCGAGCCCGATCTGGCCCATGCGGCCGGGCGCATCCTGGCCGCGCCACCTGGCGTTCCCGGCTAGAGTAACGCTCCCCCTTCCATTACTTTCCCGGCCATGTCGCTCCGAATCGCGGTCGCCATCTCGGGCCGGGGAAGCAATCTCCAGGCGCTGCTGGAGGTCCTGGGACCGGGGGCCCCGGTCGAAGTGGTTCTGGCATTGAGTAATCGCAAGGATGCCGCCGGCCTGGAGCGGGCTCGACAGCGGAACATTCCCGCGGAAGTCCTCGATGATCCCATGAGCGCCGGTGAATGGCTGACGCGGTTGGCCCGTCACGGGGTGGAGTTGATCGTCCTTGCGGGCTACCTCAAGCTGGTGCCAACCGGAGTGATCGTGGCGTATCACGGCCGGATCATCAACATCCACCCGGCCCTGCTCCCCGGGTTCGGCGGCCCCGGCATGTACGGCCACCGGGTGCACCAGGCCGTGCTGGCAAGCGGCGCAACCGAATCCGGTGCCACCGTGCACCTGGTGGACGAGGTCTACGACCGGGGTGAAATCCTTGGCCAGGCCAGAGTACCGGTGCTGCCGGGCGATACGCCCGACACGCTCGCCGCCAGAGTGCTGGAGGCCGAACACCGGTTATTGCCCGCCGCGGTTCTAGCCGCCGCGCAGGCCGGCCACCCGGTCCGCTTTCCCGAGCCCGTGGAGTCCCCTTCGTGAAGAGGCTGTCGTGCCGCGCGCGCTGATCTCGGTGAGTGACAAGCGTGGGATCGTAGCGTTTGCCCAGGGGCTGGTCGACCTGGGCTGGGAGGTCATCTCGACCGGGGGCACCCACGCGACGCTCCGCTCCGCCGGGGTTCCGGTGAACACGGTGGAAAGCGTCACCGGGTTTCCCGAAATTCTCGACGGCCGAGTCAAGACGCTCCATCCCCTGATCCACGGCGCGCTGCTGGCCCGCCGGGAGCTGCCGGAGCATCGGGCCGCGCTCGAGGCCTGGAAGATCAC
>JBGPJS010000442.1:0-3691 GCA_041485505.1 Gemmatimonadota bacterium
TCCGCCTGTCCGCCTGTCCGACTGCTTGCCCCAGCCGTCACCTCAGAGTTATACTCCGGTATGAAAACCGCCATCTCTATCCCGGACGACCTCTTCGAGTCAGCCGATGCGCTCGCCCAGCGCCTCGGCGTCTCGCGGAGTCAGCTGTACGCGACCGCCCTGGCCGAGTATCTGGCCAAGCACCAGGCCCGCAAGGTCACGGATCGGCTCAATGCCCTCTACGTCGCGGAGCCGAGTCACCTCGACCCGGCCGTCCGTAAGTTGCAGCGGCGCTCGCTGTCCCGCGATCAGTGGTAGTCGACCGCGGTACGGTCTGGTGGGCCGATCTCGCGGAGCCCCGTGGCTCCGAGCCCGGCTTTCGACGGCCAGTTCTGGTCGTTCAAGCCGACGCGTTCAATCGCAGCCGGATCCAGACCATCGTCACGGTGATCCTGACCTCCAACCTCCGCCTCCTGGAAGCCCCCGGCAATGTGCTGGTGCCGGCGAAGGATTCCGGGCTTCCCAAGGACTCAGTCGCGAATGTCTCCCAGGTCATCACCGTTGACCGGGACTTTCTCACGGAGCAGGTCGGGAAGGTCGGGAGCCGCGTGATGAGTCAGGTCGCTGACGGCCTTCGACTCGTGCTCGCCTTGTAGGACGGTACGGCGGTACGACGGTACGACGGTACGGCGGTACGACGGAAGGAACCTGTAAAGCCATGAGAAGAAGTCAGTGAGTGACATTGACGGCCTCCCCTGTTAGCAGATCCACAGCTGGCCCTATTGCGCGTCCATCGGGGAGAAAGCGAATGGTTATGCTGTCCATATTCACCGTGACCACTCGGCCTGATTCGATTGCCTGAGTGTGCCCGGCTTGGAGTGCACGAAGCCGAGCCGATGATGCGGACGGTTTGAGGCTCCCCACCGCCAGCCCGCTCACACCGACCAACAGCCCCAGGATCACCAGCACGACAAGCAGCTCCAGTAGAGTGGTACCTGCGTACCGCCGTACCGACCTACCGCCGTACCGCCGTACCGCCGTACCGTGGCACCGCCCTTCCGCCGTCATAGCCCCGGCCTCACGCTGTACACCGCCTGGAGCAGAGCCGCCGCCACAAACGCCACCACCGCGCCGAACACCACGACCAGCCCGGGTTCCAGAAGGCCCACCAGGGTCCGAAGCGAGCGATCCGCCTCCTGCACCGTGAGGTCCGCCGCCCGGGTCGCCATCGTCGCCACCTGGCCGCTGGACTCTCCGACCGCCAGGAGCTGGAGCGCGCTCGGCGTCAGCACCCGTTCCCGGGCCAGTGATTGGGTGAGCGGCTCACCGCGCGCAATCCGCTCGCGGGCCTGCTGGAGTCGGGTCCTTACCGCCGCGTCTCCTGCCGCCTCGGCTGCGCCGTCGAGTGCCGGAAGCAGGGGCATGCCGGTGGCTAGCATTCCGCCTAACGCCCGCGCCAGTCGGGCGGTGGCGAGCTGGTGCCGGATGGTACCTATCAAGGGCACCAGAAGGAGGAGATGATGCCACCGCTCCCGACCCTTGGGCTCGCTCACCCAGACCGTGGCGGTCATCCCGAGTACCAGCAGCCCAACCAGGAGAAGGAGTCCGTAGTTCGACAGGAACGCCGAGGTGGCCAAGAGCGCCCGGGTGGCGGGCGGCAGCTCTCGGCCCAGCTCGCCCAACACCTCGGCGAACCGGGGCACTACGACCGTGGTGATCACCGCGACCGAGACGCTCCCCGCTACCGTGAGGATGAGGGGATAGGCCAGTGCCTGACGAACCCGCCCCACCAACTCCGCCTCGCGCTCGAGATGACCTGCGACCTCTTGCAGTGCCCGGCCCAGCTGACTGCCGCGCTCTCCCGCCCGCACCATCCCCACCGCCACGGCCGGCACCAGTCCCTCGGTTCGCTCCAGCGCCTGGCCCAGCGAGCGGCCTTCGCGGAGATCGAGACGGATCCGGCCCAGCGCCTGGCGAAGATCCCCTCGCGCCAATTCCTCCGAGGCGGTGACGGCCCGCTCCAGTGGCACCCCGGCCGCGACCAGGCTGGCGAGGCTCTGGAACACGATCGCCAGGTCTCGGCGGCTGGCGGGTCGCACCCGTCGCGCCTCGGTCTCCCCCGGCGTGAGCTCGACCGGGTGGAGTCCGCGCTCGACCAGCAGGGCCGTCGCTTCCATCGCGTCGGCGGCCGGAATCACGCCGGTCAGCATCGCGCCATCGGCCCGCGCCGCGCGATACCGGTAGGCGGTAGGGCGGACGGGCGGTAGGACGGAAAGGCGGAAAGGCGGTAAGGCGGTCGTGTCGACACCGGGTGGGGTGATCGTTGGTACAGGGTTGGGTGTGCTCATGGGGTTGAGTCGCTCCACGACTTGATATCGACGTCCTCATCGGTGCCGCCCAGCCGTCCGTCTCGGCCGTAGCTCACCAGGTCGTAGGTCGAGGCGTTCACGGTTCCGGGACTCTCGTAGTGATAGGGCTGTCCCCAGGGGTCGAGCGGAATCGCCTTCTTGAGATAAGGCCCGCGCCAGTTGCGGGCGGGCGGCTCGCCTGACGGGGCGCTTTGCAAGGCCGATAGCCCCTGCGCGGTCGAGGGGTAGGCGTCGTTATTCAGACGATAGGAGTCGAGGGCCAGGCCGAGAATCTCGATCTGGGCCCGCGCCGCGGAGACCTTGGCGTCGCCCACGTTGCGGAAGACCATCGGGGTCACCAGCCCGGCGAGAATCGCGATCACCGTAATGACCACGAGGATTTCGATGAGGGTGAAACCGGGCGGTAGGGCGGTAGGGCGGTAGGGCGGTACGACGGTACGGCGGTACGACGGTACCCGTGCATGCCAGGGTGCCAACACCGTGGGGCACCGGGGTCCACGGTTGAGGATTGGTTGAGCCTTGGCCAATAGGTTCACGGCATGCTTCCTTATGAGAAGTTCGAGGCTTGGCATCGCTGTCACGAACTGGTGCTTGCGGTGTATCGCGCTACCGCCCGATGGCCGCGGACCGAACTCTATGGCCTGACTTCTCAGGCTCGTCGTGCAGCTGTCTCCGCGCCGGCTAATCTGGCCGAAGGCTCTGCCAAGCGGGGCATCCCGGAGTTCCGCCGCTATCTCAACATCTCGCTCGGGTCCCTACTCGAGCTCGCCTACCTGCTGCGCCTGAGTCGCGACCTCGGCCTGCTCAGTCAGGACGAGTGGACTGAGCTTGATGGTCTCCGAAACCGCGCCGGCCAGCTCACCTGGCGGCTCTACGAGTCGCTGGGGAAGGCCGCAAGGCGCTAGGTCGTACCGTCATACCGCCGTACCGTCGTACCGTCGTACCGCCGTACCGCCCGTCCGCCCGCCCGCCCCCCTACTCCCCCGCCACCCGCAGCACCTCCTCGACCGTCGTGATCCCCGCTTGCACCTTCCGCCAGCCGTCCTGCTTGAGCGTCACCATCCCCTGTTCCTCCGCGATCCTGCGATAGTCGGTGAGTGAATCGGTTCGGGCCAACGCGTGTCGCACTTCGTCGGTCACGAGGAACAATTCGTAGATCCCCATCCGGCCCCGATACCCCGTTTGACGACAGGAGGCACAGCCTCGTCCGCGTTGTAGGTGCGCACCGCTGTGCGACCCCACCAGCGCGGGCCTCCCGGACAGCAGCGCTAGCACCGCCGGATCCGGCCGATAGCTCTCCCGGCATTCCGCGCAGATCTTTCGCACCAGCCTCTGCGCCAGCA
>JBGPJS010000443.1:0-3674 GCA_041485505.1 Gemmatimonadota bacterium
CTTCCTCGGGGTCGAGGTCTCCCTCACCCATTCCGCGCTCAGCACCTTTGCCCGATTCCAAGTCAACTGCGAGGAGGTCCAACCGGACGGCAAGACGATCGCGGGAATATTCGCGATCCCGGTCGACATCCAGCCCAAGCAGACCCGCTCCACCGGGGCCAACACCCTCTTTGGGCCGGGACAGTCGGGGACCTGGCAGGAGGGCACCTACCGGGTACGGTGCGCCGGGGGTGGCCGCTCGCTCGGCGAAACCACTTTTCGGATGACCGTGAACCCTTCGGACGTGGCCGGGGCCGAGGTGCGGGTCACCCGGATCCGCCTCTTCCCGACCAGTGCCGCGCTGGTACCGGTAGCCGACCGGAAGTACGACGATCGCTTCGATCGAGACTTAACCACCCGGCTCGGCGTCGAGCTCAGCTTCGTGCACCCGCCGCTCGGCCGGGCACTCCGGATTCCGGTGGACTGCTACTACTTCACGCCCAACGGCCAGACCATCGGCCCCCTACCCTTTTCCTATGAGCCATCGCCCCAGGCCGTGGGCGGCAATGCGGCGCAGGGGATCGGCTGGGATCAACCGGGCCAGTGGCCCGACGGCAATTACACCGCGCTGTGCCTCATCAATGGGCATCCGGTGGCGGTCCAGCGGTTCGTGGTCAATTAGGGACGACGGGGGGTCTCAGATCCGAGTTCCGAGTTCCGAGGTCCGAGGTCCGAGGTCCGAGGTCCGAGTTCCGGGTTCCGGGTTCCGGGTTCCGGGTTCCGGGTTCCGGGTTCCGGGTTCCGCGTTCCCTGGGCGCAAAGTAATCTCGATCCCTCACGGAACTGGGAACCCGGAACGCGGAACTGCTTCCGTCTCTCACGGAACTGGGAACCCGGAACGCGGAACTGCTTCCGTCATTGCGAGGCCCCCGGCGCGGAAGGCGGGAGAGGTCGAGGGCAGCGAGCCAAGGATGGTGTTTCTCCTTCACTTCTATTGAAGACATGACACTGCACCCTTGGTGTTCCCTCGGAGTGAGGTTCTCGACATAGGTCCACCGCCGGAGCGGCAATTGAGAGATTCCTCTAATGCCCGCGCCTCCCTCGCCGGCGTCATTTCCGGTATGATTGATGGTCCCCGGCCTACCCTTCTCCCGTCAGCGGACCCCGGTTGCCCGATCTCTTCACGCAGTTACACGCGGCCCTGTCGACCTCCTATGCGCTCGAGCGCCAGCTCGGGCGGGGAGGGATGGCAACCGTCTTCCTGGCCCGGGACCTCAAGCACGACCGCCCGGTGGCGCTCAAGGTGCTGCATCCCGAACTAGCCGCGACCCTCGGTCCCGAGCGGTTCCAGCGCGAGATCCGGCTCGCCGCCCGGCTGCAGCACCCCCATATCCTCACCGTCCTCGACTCCGGCGAAGCCGCGGGGCAGTGCTGGTTCACGATGCCCTATGTCGAAGGGGAGAGCCTGCGGGAACGGCTGGTTCGGGAGACCCAACTCCCGGTGGAGGAATCGCTCCGGATTGCCCGCGAGGCGGCCCAGGCGCTGGGGTACGCCCACGAGCACGGGGTCATCCACCGGGATATCAAGCCGGAGAACCTGCTCCTCACTAAGGACGGGAACACCCTGGTCGCCGACTTCGGGATCGCCCGGGGACTGGGCGGAGAGCCGCAGCTCACCGAGACCGGCATGGCGGTGGGAACCCCGGCGTACATGAGTCCAGAGCAAGCCACGGGAGAAAAGTCGGTGGACGCGCGGACCGACATCTACAGTCTGGGCGCCGTGCTCTACGAGATGCTGGCGGGGGAGCCGCCGTTTACCGGGCCGACTCAGCAGGCGGTGATCGCCAAGCGCTTCACCGGGACGGTGCCGAGCCTACGGGCGATCCGGCCGGCGGTGCCGGAGTCGGTCGAGCAGGCGGTGAATCGGGCGCTGGCGCTGGTGCCGGCGGACCGATGGTCCAGTGCGGCGGAATTTTCCCGAGCCCTCACGCCTGACATCACCCATCCGACGGCCGCCACCGTTCCCGCGCCCGCAATGGCCGCACCGACGGCGATGGCGCGCCTCGCCCGGCGCCCGGTCTTCGCGGCCCTGCTGCTCGGGGCCCTGCTGGGCGGGGGTGCGCTCTTCGCTTGGGCCCGGCGGCACGGGGGGGGAGACCGAGGCGGCCCCAGGCTCATCGCGGTGCTGCCGTTCGAAAACCAGGGCGCCGCGGAAGACGAGTATTTCGCCGACGGCGTCACCGACGAGGTCCGGGGTAAGCTGGGGGAGGTGCCGGGGCTTCACATCATCGCCCGGGCCAGCTCGAACGAGTATAAGAAGACGGCCAAGACCGTTCAGCAGATCGCCAATGAGCTGGGGGTGCAGTACGTCCTGACAGCAACGGTGCGGTGGGAGAAGCCCGCGAGCGGAGGCACCACGGTCCACGTCGAGCCTGAACTGGTGCAGATCGTCGAAGGACGGGCGCCGGAGCAGCGCTGGCAGCGGCGATTCGACGCTCCGCTCACCAACGTGTTCCAGGTTCAGGCGGACATCGCGACCCAGGTGGCCACGGCCCTCGACCTGGCGCTGGGCGACAGCGCCCGACAGGAGTTGGCCCAGCAGCCGACGGCCAGCCTCCCCGCTCACGACGCCTTTCTTCGGGGCGAAGCAGGGCTTGCTCTCGGCGATCCGACGCGCCTCCGGCAGGCGATCGCGGCCTATGAGCAGGCGGTGGCACTGGACTCGACCTACCTCGAGGCGTGGGCCCACCTCTCGCGGGCGAACTCCCTCATGTATTTCAATGGCACGCCCACGATCGCGGGCGCGGAGGCGGCCCGACGCGCGGCGGAGCGGGCGGTGGCGTTGGCACCGAATCGCTCCGAGGGCCATTCGGCATTGGGCTACTACTACGACAACGTGCGCAGCGAGTTCAACCGAGCCTTCCGGGAGGACAGCACCGCACTGGCGCTGGCACCAAACGATGTCGAGGCGGAGACGGGGCTCGCGCTGGACGAGGAGTCCCTGGGCCGGTGGGATGCGTCCATCTCGCTGCTGGAGCAGGCGGTACGGTTCGATCCCCGATCGGCCACACTGTTCAGGCGGCTGGGCACTGCGTTGCTCCGGACTCGCCAGTATGCCGAGGCCCGGGTGGCGCTGGAGCGCGGCCAGGTGCTGGTCCCCGTGAATCAGGGGATTCTCCAGGCCAGAGTGATGGTTCCGCTGGCCCAGGGGGACCTCGCCGGGGCGCGGGCAGTGCTGGCCACGGCTTCAAAGGAGATAACTCCGCCGGCTCTGGTGGCCCAATTCGGCAACTACTGGGACCTGATGTGGGTGCTGACCGAGGACCAACAGCAACTTCTCCTCCGGCTCACGCCGTCCGCGTTCGATGGCGACCGCGCCGTATGGGGCACAGTGCTGACTCAGACCTATGCCTTGCGAGGGGACCTGGCCAAGGCCCGGATCTTCGCTGACTCGGCACGACTGGGATACGAAGAGCATCTTCGGGCGACGCCGGATGACGCTCAGCAGCATGTCTTCTTGGGCTTGGTCCTGGCCTACCTGGGACGGAAGGCCGAGGCCATCCGTGAAGGAGAGCGAGGCGTAGGGTTGGTGCCGATCGAAAAGGACGGTTATTCAGGCCCGTACTATCAGCACCAGCTGGTACGGATCTACATCCTGGTGGGCGAACCGGACAAGGCGCTCGATCGCCTGGAGC
>JBGPJS010000444.1:0-3657 GCA_041485505.1 Gemmatimonadota bacterium
ACGAAGTTGAGCCTACGCCCTTAGACGGGGTTCTGTATGCTTACTCGGACCTGGGTTCGATCCCCGGCGCCACCATCGTGGGGGCCCGGCCCGCCGGGCCCCGACCTGTTTCCGTTCCCGGAGGCGAGGGTGGGGGAGGGCGCCGCCGCTATTTCACTTCGGGCAATCTGATCGCCCGGACCTTCTCGGCCAGCGAGCGACGGTAGGCCTTGAGCCGCTCTCCGAGCGATTTGTCCTTGGCGGCCAACAGACTCACCGCGAAGAGCCCGGCGTTGCGAGCTCCGCCGTCCCCAATCGCGAAGGTGGCCACCGGGATACCCCCGGGCATTTGCACCGTCGAAAGCAGGGAATCCAACCCCTGGAGATGCTTCGAGGGCATGGGAACGCCGAGGACGGGGAGGGTGGTGTGGGCCGCGAGGACCCCGGCCAGGTGAGCCGCACCGCCGGCGCCCGCAATGAGGCAAGCCAAGCCCCGGGCTTCCGCCGTCCGGGCGTATTCGGCGGCCTCCTCCGGCGTCCGGTGGGCGGAGAGGACCTGTGCCTCGTAGGGTACACCGAACTCCTCGAGCGCCCGGGCGGCGTGCTCCATCACCGGCCAGTCCGAATCGCTCCCCATCAGGATGCCAACCAGCGGTTCCGCCATAGGCTCACCGGCTGAAGGAAACCCGCCTCCACCAAGACTGGCCCAGAATAAAGGCCCGCGGGACACCCGAGGCAAGACGCCCGGTCCCGGGGTTGTCATGGCCCCGTCACTCCGATCCGGTAGATTGTGCCGCATGCGAGTGCTCGTGGTGGAGGACGAAGCCGAGGTCGGTGACTTGGTGGCCCGGGCCATCCAGGAGTCGGCCTGGGCCGTGGACGTCGTAGGTACCGGTGCGGCGGGCCTCGATGCGTTCGCGGTCAATGACTACGATCTGGCGATTCTGGACGTGGGCCTTCCGGACCTGGACGGGTTCGAAGTCTGTCGCCGGTGGCGGGCGAGGGGGGGGCGCACTCCAATTCTCCTGCTGACCGCGCGAGACGCCTTGGCCGATCGGGTCTCGGGTCTCGACGCCGGCGCCGACGACTATCTCACCAAACCGTTCGCGGTGGAGGAGCTCCTGGCCCGACTCCGCGCGCTGGCCCGCCGCCCCCCGCACGCCCTGGATGTCACCCTCAAGTTCGGCGACCTCGAGCTGGACACCTCCTCCCGGCTGGCCCGGCGAGCCGGCCAGGAGCTCCGGGTGACGGCACGGGAGTATGCGCTGCTCGAATTCCTGCTCCGCAACGCCCGGCGGGTCGTCACGCGGGGTCAGATCCTGGAGCACGTCTGGGACGACAACTTCGATCCCGTCGGCAACGTCATCGAGGTCCTGGTTGGGCGGGTCCGGCGCAAGGTGGACGCCGCCGGCCTGACGCCCCTGATCCACACCGTCCGCGGCATGGGGTACGTGCTCACCGACCGGCTCCCGACCGATGCCGCTTAGCCGCCTCCGGCTCCGGCTTGCCGGGTGGTTCGCCCTCGCCATGCTGGCGGGACTGGGTGTCCTGGACCTCTCCCTCTATTTCTTCCTCGGCCACCAGGCCGACCTCCGCTTCAATCGCCGCCTCGGGGCCGCCGCGCACGGGGTGGCCCAAGCCATCGAGCGGGAGTACGCGGAGACCACGGGCCGGGCCATCACGAAGGCAACGGCGGACGCACTGGACGAATACCCCGCTGGCCCCGAAGCGTTTGTGATTTACGGAGCCGATGGAAATCAGATCGGCACCAAGGGCGATACATCGCTCACCCGTCTGGCCTCACCCGCGATCGGTCCGACCGGTCAGGGTTCAGCGCACGAACGCCCCCTCGATGAGGGGACGGGTGTGCGAGTAGTCGAGGATCGGGGTAGCGCCCCCTCAGGCACCACGGTGGTGGCGCTGGCCTCGACCGCGGAGCTTCGCGACGAGCGCGAGACCCTGGCCCTCTGGCTCCTGCTCAGCGCACCGCTCGTGGCCCTGGCGTCCGTCGGCGCGGGCTACGTCCTGGCCCGGCGGGCGCTGGCACCGTTTGGCACCATGTCGCGGGCGCTGGCCGAGATCGCTCCCGACGATTTGGAACGCCGGCTTCCGCTCCACAACCCGCCCGACGAATTCGATCGCCTGGCGGGACAGATCAACGATCTTCTCGCGCGGGTCCACGGAGCCCAACTCCGCACTCGACGTTTTCTTCGCCAGGCGGCTCATCAACTTCGCACCCCGCTCACGGTGGTCCGCGGGGAGAGTGCCCTCGGCCTCGAACGGAGTCGAACACCTGACTCGTACCGGGCGGTGCTGGGGCGCGTCCACCTGGCCGCGGAACTCATGAGCCGGCGGGTCGAAGAACTCTTCCTGCTGGCGCGGGCCGAGGCCGGTGAGCGACTGTCGCTGACCGATCGCCTGGAGCTCGACGGCATCGCCCTCGAGGCCGCGGACCTGATGCGGGGTCGGGCGCAATCGCTCGACCGGCGCCTGGAACTGGGGACGATGGAGCCCGCGGAGGTCATGGGCAATGCGTTCACCCTGCGGGAAGCTGCCCTCGAACTCCTCGAAAACGCCTGCCGCCACGGGCAGAGCGAGCAGCCCATTCGGGTCTCGGTCCGTCGCCAGCCTGGATTGGCGGTGCTTGAAGTGTCCAATCCGGGCCCGGAGCTACCCTGGGCGGAGCTGGAGCGCAATGGAGAGCATACCGAGGCGGAACGTCACGGGCTCGGCCTGTCCATTGTCCACTGGATCGCGCGGGTCCACGCGGGCCGGCTGGAGTATCGTCGCGAAGATGGGCTCAATCTCATCGCCATCTGTCTTCCCACCGCCCCCGACGACTCGGGCCGCTGATCTGCGGCCCCGTCATCCGCCTGTCATCCTCTCCGGATAGCTTCTCCCTTCGCGTCGTAGCCCCGGCCCAACCTTGGGCGGTCCAGACTTGGGAGCGCACCAATGACGACCAGGAGGAGCGCGGTCAGCTCGCTGTTGATCCCGGTGGTTCTTGCGGTGATTCTGCCGGCGCCTGGTCTCGGCCAGGTGCTTGAAACCGAAACCGCTCGCCCCCTTCGCGCGGGCGAACTCGTGGTCGGCAGCGCTTTCGAGTTCCAGACTTCATCGGACGGAACCGAGAGCGCGATTCCCCTCCTGGTGGAATACGGTCTGACCGGTCGACTGGAGCTGATGGTGGAACCGGTTGCCTCCACCGTCATCCGCCCGAAGGGCATGTCCCGAGCCAGCGGAGTCGGCGATCTCGAGGTCACCACCACGTGGCTGGTCCGTCGCGAGACATCGGGGTTTCCGGCCATCGCCGTTGCGGCAGAAGTAAAGATCCCGACGGCCCGAAACACCCTGATCGGCACCGGCAAGACTGACTACGCCGGGTATGTCATTGCCAGCAAGCGGTGGGGCCAGGTCGACCTGCATGCTAATCTGAGCTACACCATTGTGGGTCAACCAGCCGGGGCTTCGCTCAGCAACATTCTGGGCGGTGCGGTGGCGGCGGAGTATCCAATCGGCCGCAGGGTCCTGGCCTTCGGTGAAATTCTGGCGAACACCGCCTCTGGAGGAGGAGCAGATGCCGTCCCGCCCGGCACGCCAGGCGCCGTGGTGCCCGAAGCGGCGGGTGGAGAGGTCGTGGGGACCCTTGGCGCCGGGGTATTTGTCGGATCCCTGACT
>JBGPJS010000445.1:0-3652 GCA_041485505.1 Gemmatimonadota bacterium
AGACCTCGCCCATGCCACCCCGGCCCAGCATCTCATCCAGCCGATAACTGCCGAATTGCCGCGCCTTGCTGGCCTGACGGCTCAGGTGCATCAGGATGACCGAGGGTACCACCGCGATGCCGGCGCAGACGTAATTGGGCAGATAGGCCCACAGAATCAGCGTGGTGTCCGGAATCGGGTGACCCCGGGCACCCATGATCGCGATGGCGAGCGGATCCATCGAGGCCGCCAGCAGGCCAGCGAGGAGGGTCTTCTTGGGGGTGTTGGGCACGATCATCGGGAAAATGAGGACCAGGACACAAATCCAGGAGAGCCGTCCGGCCAGGATCCGCATGGCATCGGTCTGGTTCACGATCCCAATCGCGAAGGCGGTGACCACCTCGTAGCCAAGGGCAACATTCACCAGCAGCCGGGCGTTACGCCCATGACGCCGGGCCAGCAGATACAGTGCGATCGAGAGGACGAGGCAGAGGCTCGCGATCAGCGTCGCCCCGTTGCTCCAGGGGAGGACCATGTCCATGGGGAGCTGGAGGAGCGGCTTCACCAGCAGGTTCAGGATGAGGCCGAGGGCCCACATCACCGCCCAGACCAGGCAGAGCCAGCTCAGCCGACCCGCGGACTCCTCGCAGAACTCATCGGACATGCCCGGGGCGGAGGCGCCGGGTTCGGTTTGGCCCCCGGGGGTGGTTCGTACTTCGGCCTCACGCGCGGCTGGTTCCATCATCGGGTCCTCACTCGAATCCAGGACCGTTGAGCTCATCACAGAGCTGATCGGCCAGGGTGCGGAGCTCCTCGACCATGGCGCGCCGGGGCCATGCCTGGTTGGCCTCGAGGGTCCCCGCCAAAGCATGATACCACCAGACCGCCTCCTCGGGGGTCGCTTTGGAGAAGGTGGTGAGGTACTCGACTCCCAGTCGGCGGACATCGGTCAGGATCGAGCCGCACAGGTGAATCTCCCCGGCCGCACAGACGTCCAGACTCCGCGGCTCGGCGGCGGCGAGGTTGGCGAGGTAGTCCATCTTGATCGCCTGCCAGGGCCGTTCCTTTCCCCGTTCATCCAACCTCGGCTCCACCACCTCCAGCAGCACCGACAGCACGATGGCCCCGAACTTCTCGCCCACCTTTTTCTGCAGGAGAGTCTGCGCCTGGGGCGGCGTTTCCTCGACGAGCGGGCGAAGAATGCCGGCCACGACGGTGTGCTCGTCGCAGCCGTAGCGGGTAAGGATCACCGCGACGTTGGCGGGACGGACCAGGTACGACAGCCCGCTCCCCCGGCCCGGCCGCGCGGGGATGTGCTTCGCGGCAAAGGCAAAGGCATGGCTGACGCGGTCGGAGTAGCCGTGGGTTGTCATGGAATCCCCAGCATCTTATGGGTCTGGAGACTGAGCCGCCACTCCGGATGCTCCAGGCAGTATTCGAGCGCGAGCCGGGTATTGCGCTCGCGGTCCGGGCCGTCCATCGGTTGCAGGAAGAAGTGCTGGAACTCAAAGTTGCCCCCCCGGTAGCGCGCGGGATCGCCCCGATCCTGAGGGTAAACCAGCTTGAGTTCATCGCCTTTGCGCAGCACCGGCTCGGCATCGGCCTTGGGGCTGAGGCAGATCCAATCGAGCCCGGGCGGCGGGAGCATGGTGCCGTTGGTCTCGACCGCCACCTCGAATCCCTCCTGGTGCAGCGCGTCAATGGCGGCCCCGTCGAGTTGGAGGAGCGGCTCGCCCCCGGTACACACCACGAGGCGCCGAATTCGGGGCGAGACGTTTCCGGGCCACTTCGCCGAGACCGCGTGAGCCAGCGCCACGGCCGTCGCGAATTTTCCCCCGCCAGGACCATCGATTCCCACGAAGTCGGTATCACAGAACTGACAGGTAGCGTCGGCCCGGTCCGGTTCGTGCCCGGTCCAGAGATTGCACCCGGCGAACCGGCAGAACACCGCTGCCTGCCCGGCCTGGGCGCCTTCGCCCTGGAGGGTGTAGAAGATTTCCTTGATGGTGTAAGTCACCGTAAGCGGTAAGCGGTAAGCGGTGAGCGGGTGCTGGAAGAGGCCCTTCCCGGCACACCGCGGGTGCGCTCCTGATATGGTATCCCGGAGAGATTGGGGACGAAGGGGGCCCGCTCACTGCTCACCGCTCACCGCTCACTTTCTGATACGGCGCCGGGTCCTCGATCCCATTCTCGCGGAATCCTTTCAGGCGGAGCTGACACGAATCGCACTCGCCACACGCCTCGCCGGAGAACGACGGATCGTAACAGCTCCGCGTCAGGGCGTAGTCCATCCCGAGGGCCAGTCCTCTGGCGATGATTTCCCGTTTGGTCAGCGGGAGCAGCGGTGCGTGGATCTTGAGGTGTTGCTTTCCCTCCACGCCGGCCTTGGTCGCGAGCTGGGCCATGCGCTCGAACGCGGCGATGTACTCGGGACGGCAGTCCGGGTAGCCGCTGTAATCGAGCGCGTTGACGCCGATGAAAATTGCGGACGCCCCCAGAACCTCGGCCCAGGCCAGCGCGTAGGAGAGAAAGATGGTATTGCGGGCGGGGACATAGGTCACCGGAATGCCGCCTCCCATCTCCTCCAGCGAGCGGCCTTTCGGCACCGCGAGATCTCCGGTCAGCGCGGAACCACCGAAGGCGCGGAGGTCAATTTCAATGATCTGATGCCGGGCCGCCCCCGACTGCCGCGCGATCTGCTTCGCCGCCTCCAACTCGGTCTCATGCCGCTGGCCATAGTGGAAGCTGAGCGCATGGCATTCGTACCCCTCACTCTTCGCGATGGCGAGGACCGTAGCGGAATCGAGGCCGCCGGAAAGGAGGATCACGGCGCGAGGGGGAGCGGAGGACATGCTGGAAAGTGGGGGGCTGATGGGAGTGGCGGTAGGGGTAAACCGCGCGGTGAATCCAAGGGTGGCTTGCTCGAGCCGGAGAACGGGTCAAACTCGCGGAGGTGGCGAGGTGCCAGGGGGAGGGTCCGCAGGAGGGGTCGAGGAGCCCGGGCGATCGGTTGGCTCCAGTGCGAGGAGACGCCGAGGGGAGTCAGCGCCGGACCACCGCCCTCATCGCTTCTTCGAGACGGGGATACCGGAAGGAGTATCCACTCTGCAGCAGTTTCTCCGGTATCACCCTGGCCCCCGCCAGCAGCAACTCATCCGCCATCTGACCGAAGAGGAGCCGGAGCGCAAAGGCGGGGACCGGAAACGGTGTCGGCCGGCCCAGCACCCGACCGAGGGTTCGGGTGAACTCCTGGTTGGTCACGGGATTCGGTGCCGTCGTATTGACCGGCCCGGCAATCGTGGCCGTCGCGAGAGCGTGACGGATCACGCCGACGACATCGTCAATCGCGATCCAACTCATCCATTGCTGTCCGTTGCCCAACCTGCCACCGAGGCCAAGTCGGAAGGGCGGGAGCATTTTGCCGAGGGCACCGCCGTTGGCCGAGAGGACGATGCCGATCCGGAGATTGGCCACTCGGATCCCGGCCGTCCGTGCCGGGGCGGTAGCCGCTTCCCACACCGTCCCGACTTCCGCGGCGAAGCCTCTGCCCGGAGGCTGTGCTTCGGTCAGCGGCTCGGCGCCACGGTCGCCGTAGATCCCCACGGCCGAAGCCGAAATCAGGGTTCGCGGCGGCCGGGCCAGGCGAGCACAGGTCTCGGCGATCAGCGAGGTG
>JBGPJS010000446.1:0-3650 GCA_041485505.1 Gemmatimonadota bacterium
AGCGCTCGTTGAGCAACGCGATCTTGGCCTCGCCCCGCGCCGCCGCGGGGGTGCCCGGGTAGCGGCTGAGCAACTCCTGATAGGTGGCGAGCGCGGTCTGCCCGTAGGTGGGGTCCAACTCCGGACGGCGCCACAGGTCGGCGTACGCGTCGCCGGCACGGAGCAGCGCCTCAGGGGCGAGAGGGTCGTTGGGGGTTTCATCGGACACCTTGCGGAATTCGCGGGTGGCCTGGAGGTGCTCCCTCTCGGCGAACCGACACTCGCCGAGGAAGAAGTGCGACTTCGGACCTCGGGCATCACCGGGCGCGAATTCCAGAATCAGGCGCTCGAACCCGGTGGCGGCCTTGGTCCAATCCCCGCCGCGGAACTGCAGCAGCGCGTGCTCCCACAGGGAGTCGATGGCCTGGGGTGTGGCGGTGAGGGCCACCTGGTTGCTTGGACTGACTTGACCGGGGGGCCGGTGTCTCATGCACCCGACGATCATCAGGAGGGCGGCCAGCGGCAGCATACGGCGCATCATTGATTGGCCTTCAGCGTATCGGGCCCCGGTTGTGCCGAGCCGAGCGCGTTGAGTTTGTGGGCGGCCATCTGCGCGATGGTATCCGCCGTCGATTCGTCCCCGATGGCGGCCTGGTAGGCCATCGCCGCCCCGAGAATATCCCCCTGGGCCACCCGCGCATCGCCCAGGCCCACCAGCGCCCGGCGGCCGGTGTCGGAGGTCGAGTCGACGGCGGCGCCTTCGCCGAACCACCGGGCGGCGACATCCGGCTGGTTGACGGCCAGCGCCTCCTGCCCCAGTTGGATCGCACACGCAGCGAGACCGGCGCTGACCCGGGCCCTGAGCTTGGGGTCGCGGGTGCGCCGGTTGGCGGCACGGTACATCCTGGCCGCGGCCTCGCAGGCCGTGGTCTCTTGAAGGGCTGCACCATACTGCGCCAGCATCGAGTCCACCGCGCCGGCATCGGGTGCGGCCGCGATGGCCGCCGGAAGAATAAGCAGGGCTTCCTGCGCCGGCAGCTTTCCGCTTCGGGCCAGGCCCAAGGCGTAGCGGCCCACGAAGCGGTCAGGCTCCACCCCCCGAAGCGCCGAGACGGCCTCCCGCAGCCCTACGGCGTCCCCCGCGTGGTCGGCGGTTCGGGCGACCCGCTCCAGCCCGGTCGCGGCCTCCTCCACCCGCGCCGGATCCTCCAGCGCGAGGGTTCGATAGCTCTGGGCCGCATCCCGGAAGTTGTTGGTGTGAATCGCAGTCTGACCCAGCTTGGCCTCGAGATCGGCCGAGGGGGCGGTCTTGAGGGCGGCACGATATTCGGCGAGGGCCTCCTCAAAACTCTGGCGGCCGTAGGCGGCATCGCCCAGCCGCTCATGGTCTGCCGCCGATCCCAGACAACCCGCGAGGCCCGCCACGACCACGAGCAGGCCAGCTCTCACTGCGCGCCGCGCTCCAGCATGGCGAGGTAAGCCTCCACCCTGGCGTTCTTGGGCCGCTCGGCGAGGCAGTCATGCCAGACCGTCTGGGCGCCGATCGCATCACCGGAGAGATACCGGGCCAGCCCCAGAGCCGCGAGGGCGTCCACGAAATTGGGCCGTTCGGCTACCACGCGCTCCAACTCCTCTCGGGCCTCGAGCGTGTTCCCGGTCTCCAGCAGAAGCCGAGCCAGTTTGTAGCGGAGATCCGCGAATCCGGGTCCGTACTCGGTAGCCCGCCGATATTGGATGATCGCCTCGTTCAGCGCGCCGACTTCGGCATACGCCTCGGCCAGCAGTGCGTGGTGATTGGCCAGGTTGGCCGCGACGTGGGCCGGAAAGCCCGAAGGGGTCTCGGCGTTCTGGGAGGCGGCATTGCGGAAGGCCTCCTCCGCTTCATCGGTACGGCCCAGCTCCGTAAGGATGATGCCCCGGTGGATCTGGGCCTCGAGGTACCTGGGGTTCTTGTGCAGCGCGGTCTCGAAGTGCTCCAAGGCCCGATCGTTCTGGCCCAGCAGCGCGAAGCTGAGGCCGAGCAGGTGATGCGCGTCGGCAAAGGAGCCGCGCGAGCGGACGAGGTCCTCCAGGAGGTGGATCGCGCCATAGTAGTCCTGCAGGGCGAACCGCTCCCGTGCCTGATTGATCAGGTGTTCACCGCTGACTCGCATACATCCCCCGGAACCAGGTGACGAAGCGCCGGACCCCTTCGGAGAATGGCATTCGCGGACGGAAACCTAGCACTCGAGTTGATTTCGTGATATCGGCCGAGGTGTGCTGCACGTCCCCGGGCTGCATCGGCCCCCACTCGATTCGGGGCTCCGCACCCACCGCCTGGGCCACCTCCCGAACCATGTCGCGGAGGGGAACCGGCTGGCTGCCCCCGAGATTGAAGATCTCAAGGCCGATCGGCGCGCCGTCCGTCCAATCTATCGCCGAGACGACGCCGGCGACGATGTCTTCAAAATAGGTGTAGTCGCGAGATTGGCTGCCATCCCCGAAGAGAGTGAGGATCTTCCCCTCGAGAATCCGTCGGGTGAAGGCGTGGATCGCGAGATCCGGCCGCTGGCGGGCCCCGTACACAGTGAAGAATCGGAGCGCCGCGGCCCGGAGGCCGAGGTGGGGAGCCAGCGCGGCCAGGAGGAGCTCGCCCCCGCGCTTGGTCGCGGCGTACGGAGAGACCGGATGCACCGCCACCGCGTCCTCCCGGAAGGGAGCCACCGTGTCATCGCCGTAAACCGACGAGGAGGAGCCGAACACCAGCCGGGAAGCACCGGCCAGGCGGGCCGCTTCAATGACCGACGCGGTGCCCTGCAGGTTGACCCGGGCGTATCCCAGCGGGTCGGCCAATGAGGGCCGCACCCCCGCCTTGGCGGCCAGGTGCACCACCACCGTTTCGGGCGTGAGCAGCTCGCCGAGACCGGCGGTGTCGAGGATGTCGAGATCGTGGAGGGAGAAGCCGGGGCACCGCCGCAGGTCGGCGAGATTCCGCTCTTTGATGTCCCGAGCGTAAAATGGGTCGAAGTTATCGACGCCGATGACCTCATCACCGCGGGCGGCGAGACTCTCCGCCAGATGCGAACCGATGAATCCCGCGGCCCCAGTCAGCAGGATGCGGGTCATGCCCCGAGGTGAGACTGGAAGAACGTGATAGTGCGGCGCAGCCCCTCTTCCAGTTGCACCACCGGCTCCCAACCCAGAATCGTGCGAGCCCGAGTGATGTCGGGCCGGCGGACTTTAGGATCGTCGGTGGGCAAGGGACGCCGCTCGATCGGCGCCTTGGAGCCGGTCAGCCGCAGCACGGCCTCGGCCAGCTGCAGCACCGTGAACTCGTTCGGATTGCCGATGTTGGTGGGATCGGTGCGCTGGCTCTGAAAGAGCCGGTAGATTCCGTCGATCAGGTCCGAGACGTAGCAGAACGAGCGGGTCTGGGAGCCGTCGCCATAAATGGTAAGGGGCTCGGCCTTGAGCGCCTGGACCACGAAGTTCGATACCACTCGCCCGTCATGAGCCCGCATCCGCGGCCCATAGGTGTTGAAAATCCGCACGATCCGGGTGTCCACCCGATGATAGCGGTGATAGGCCATGGTCATGGCCTCGGCGAATCGCTTGGCCTCGTCGTAGACTCCCCGAGGCCCTACCGGGTTCACATGTCCCCAGTACGATTCCGGCTGCGGGTGCACCTGGGG
>JBGPJS010000447.1:0-3650 GCA_041485505.1 Gemmatimonadota bacterium
ACCACCACGGCCCCGGCCACCCTCACCGTCCAGCCCACCACCGGCGCGCTGACGCCAGGTACCTACACGGCGACGATCCCGATCGTCTCTCCGGTGGCCACCAACACGCCGCAAAGCGTCTCGGTCACCTTCGACGTGATCGCGATCTCGTTCGCCAACGACGTGCAGCCGATCTTCACCACCAGCTGCATCGGTTGCCACTTCAACGGAAACCCGCCCCCCATCCTGACCGCCGGCAACGCCTACAACGCCATCGTGAGCGTTGCCTCAGGCACTGTTACATGCGGGGCAAGCCACACCTACGTAGTGCCGGGTTCCCCATCCACCAGCCTCCTGCAGCAGAAGATCGACTCCACCCACAACTGCGGCGGCCGGATGCCCACAGGCGCCGGTAACATGCTCCCCCAGGCGACGAGAGATATCATTCGGCTGTGGATCCTGTCGGGAGCGCCGAATAATTAGCCGTTAGCCGTTAGCGGTTGGTCGTTAGCCGTTGGCAGTTGGCCGTTGGCCCTCTACCTGAACAAACAGCCCTCCGATGCCATGGCACCGGAGGGCTTTCTCTACACCGAACGGGCTAACCAATGGCTAATAGCTAATGGCTAAAAATTAAACTCCACCCCCGCTGTCCAGATCACATTCGGCTCCAGGGCCCCCTTCATAATGGGAATCAGCGCATTGCCGACGACGGTGCCGGACTTGCCGGTCCTGAGCTTCATGCCGATCGAGGCGCTGACGTTGTTGTCGCGCCGATTGGGAATCGTGGTGGGGTACACGGTCCGGACATACGGCGTGTCGTAGACCACCGGACCGGGAAGCGTCAGCCTGGCACTACCCAACTGCCAGGTACTGATCACATCGCCGGCGAAGGTCGCCCAGTCGCTCATCACCTGATCGAAGCCCACGGTGGCGAGGAACTGATCGTTTTCCAGCGCCGCCTTGGTGTACAGATAACCCGCGTTGAGATGGGGTGAAAAGGTGCCGAACTTGCTGGAGAAGATCGCCATGCCGCGTACCGAGAGATCGCCGGCGCCGAGGAGGTCCTGTTCCTTCCCGGTGGGCCACCGGGCATCGCCCAGCACGGCCACGCTCAGCTTATCGCTGGTGCTGAGATTGACCTTGAGCCGGGTGGCAATGTCCCCCAGGCCGGTGGCGGAGCCGAACGTCGCCGCGGCGGCACGGAGGATCGGGTTAGCGGAGGTCCCACCGAAGAAGTGGAACACCGGTGGCGGCCCGAAGGGCTGGATCTGGGCCACGCTCCGTCCTTCGATCGAGGTGTGCACCAGGGGCACGGCAACGCTCAGGTCGACCCGGTCGAGGAGACCGTAGGTCGCGAAGAACTGGTAGACGTCCAGATTCACGAACAGCGACATCCGGACCTGGATGACGTCATTCTCGAAAATAGGATTCCCGTAGCCCGGCGTGCCGGGGACGTCTTCATGGGTGAAATTGAAGCTGAGGTTGTCGAGGGGCTCGCCCCGGAGAGTCTTGAACCGGATTCCGGTCAGGTTCAATCCCATCAGCAGGTGCCCGCGCCCCAGGGTCTGGGCCCGCTCGCCGAAGATCGGACCGGAGGACTCCGAGGTCTTGACCGGGAACCCGTTTTCGAACTTGAAGGTGGCGCCGGAGCTGGTGGCACTGAGTGGGAGATTCGAGGCGTTGGCCGCGACGGCGTTGGTCACGAACGAGATGACGGAGAGATTGCCACCCTGGGCGGACCCCAGAAAGTGGGACCCGTGGATGCCACCCACGATCGACGGATCGAGGCAGAGCGGCTGACCGCAGTTGCCGAAGGTGAACAGTTCGGAGATTCGATCCCTCAGATTCTGCGCGAGCAGCGGCGGGGCGGACACCAGGAAAGCCACGAGACACCAGACGCCTCGACGCAGCATCGAACCTCCGGAGATGTCGTGGGAAGGATAGGGACGACCTACACTAAAGCCATCCGGGAGAGGGCGCAAGCTCGCGCCGGTTGCCCCAAACAAATCGACCGGGGCTCAGCCCCGGTCGGATGGGTGGAGGCAAGACCGAACCGACGTGGTCGGATCGAAACGCCCACTCACCGATCGGCCGTGAGGATCCGCCACGCCCCGGCGCCCCGCTCCAGCGTCACGTCGAAGCTGACGGGGGCATTGTTGTCCTTCCCCTTGACCGTGACCGTGTTGCTGCCTCCGACATGGGCCCGAGCCGAGTTCCCCTCCACCTGAACGTCCGAGACGACCCAGTTGGTCTTCAAACGTCCCCCGGCGTCGTAGAGATCCTTGATGCCCTTCTCGATCCGGCGCGGCAGATTCGGATTCACCCGGCGAAGGGCCGAGACGTCACCCGATTCCATGAGCCGGCCATAGTCGAGAATCACCCGCTGGATCTCCTTGCTCTCGTCGACCGCCGGCGCGGCGGGCGCCGTGGTCGGTGGCGTCGTGGCGATCGGTTGCGGGGGCTTCGCCGCGGCGGCTGACTCGGCCGCGATGCGGGCCTTGGCCTGGTCCGCCGCCTGCCGCCACGCCGAGTTGGCGCGATTGAGGAGCCCGACCCCTTCGATCACGCGACCCTGGGTGTAGGCCGAGACCGCGAGCTTGCGAAGTGAATCCCCATTGGCCAGTTCAGCGGAGTTGGCTCCCTCGGCAATCGCGTGCTTGCGGGAGTCCAGCGCATCGGATTGCATCGCCTGGAAGAGACTGTCGTCCCGTTGGGCCGCCAGGTTGGGCCCCGGGGTCGTCGGGGACGCAACACTCGCGGGCGGCTTCTGCTGCGGCTTCGGTGCCGGCTTGGTGGCCGACGGCCGAGGTTCCACCGGCGGGCTGGTTGGTGGATCGGAATGGGGGACGGTGGCGGTCTGCTGCGCCCCGGTATCGGGACCGCCCGGTGTGGTCGCGACCGGAGAGGGAACCTTGCTGGAATCGATGACCGTCGGCGCCGTTGTGACCGGCGAGGCCGCGGGCTTCTCTTTCCAAGGCGCGAGATAGAGCAGCGCCGCAGCCGCGCCCGCGAGCACCACACCCCCACCGATCAGGAGGCCCTTGTTCGACTTGGCGGGCGCCGGCGAGGCCACGGTACCGGTGCGCACGCCCGTCGTCTTTATCCGCGCCGTCGGCGCTCCGGCGGCGAGCGAGCGGGTTGTTTTCTTCCCCAGGGGAATCGGGCTGCTGGGGGTGCTGACCTTGAGCGCCAGCTGTTTGTCGGCGCCCACTTTGGCGAGTGCTACCATCTGGTTCCGGGTCGGATCGTCGTGACCCAGCGGCCTGGCGCCGATGCCGGCCACTGCCTCGTCGACGGTAGGCCAGCGCTTGGCCGGGTCCTTCTCCAGCATCCGCATGACCGCGACCTTGAGCTCCTCCGGGCAGTCCGGTCGGAGGCCCTCGATAGGCGGCGGGGGATCATTGAAGTGACCATACATGATGGCCATCATGGACCCGCCGGTAAACGGCGGCCGTCCGGTGATCATCTCATAGGCCACGACACCAAGCGAGTACTGATCCGAGGCCCCGGTGACTTCCTGCGCCATGCACTGCTCGGGACTCATGTAGGTGGGGGTGCCGACTGTCATGCCGGTCATCGTGAGCCCCTGGGACTCCGACACCTTGGCAATGCCGAAGTCGGTGACCACGGCCCACCCCTCGTCGTCGATCATGATATTGGCGGGCTTGATG
>JBGPJS010000448.1:0-3649 GCA_041485505.1 Gemmatimonadota bacterium
CTCGAAGGCCATCGGCTCTCTCCTCTGGGTTCGGGGCTGTCACCCCGTGGTTGGTTTTCTGTTCTCCCAGAGAAGTTAGACGATGGCCTTTTCGTTGGAGCCAACGCCGGCTCGTTTACACAAATATCTGCACACTACTCAGCGGGGGGGGAATGCTCCCGGCAGAGGTGGGAATGCTCCCGGCAGTCGTGTAAATGCTCCGGGCAATCCTGTAAATCCTCCCGTCAGCGCTGATAATGTCGTTGGCAACGCCGGCAATGCTCCGGGCAATCCTGCAAATCCTCCCGTCAGCGTTGATAATGTCATCGGCAGGGCCGTCCAAGCGATCGGCGATGATGGAAATGTCGCCGGCAATGCTGTCGAAGTCGTCGGCAGCGGTGTCCAACCGACCGACAGCACCGACCAAACCACCGGCAATCCGGGCCAAGTCGTTGGCAGAGTGGAAGATGTCAATAGGGTGCAGATACTTGCGTAAATGAGTCGGCGTTGACTCCGGACAGGGGGCCGCAGAACTCAACCAGGGCCCACGGCTTACCGATACTCAAGTCACCCTATGTCTGGACTCCCGCCGGACGTGACGACCGTCACGCAGATCTGTGCCCGCTGCAGTGCCGCCATCGTGGCCGGGGCGCGATTCTGCATGCACTGCGGACACGACGCGACCACCGCTCCGGGCGGGGGCGGCGCATTTGGGCATCGGCGGACGGGCGAAGCCATT
This sequence comes from Gemmatimonadota bacterium, assembly GCA_041485505.1. GTDB lineage: Bacteria > Gemmatimonadota > Gemmatimonadetes > Gemmatimonadales > GWC2-71-9 > JBDUEA01. The sequence continues at coordinate 719 of JBGPJS010000448.1, forward strand.
TTCGACATTCAGGACGAGCTCCGGGAGCGGCTGACCCGCGCGACCCTGGGTGACTACGAGATCCGGCGGCAACTGGGGCAGGGAGGGATGGCGACGGTCTATCTGGCCCACGACCTCGCCCTGGACCGCAAAGTGGCCATCAAGGTCATGGCGCCCGGTCTCCACCTGAGTGAGGGGATGGCGGAGCGCTTCAAGCTCGAGGCCCGGACCGCCGCCTCACTCTCCCACCGCCACATCATCCCGATCTATTCGGTCAAGCAGGCCGAGGGCCTGTTGTTCTTCGTCATGAAGTACGTCGAGGGACGTTCCCTGGATGACCTGGTGCGTCGGGGTGGGGCGCTGGAGCCGACCCAGGTCTGCCGCATCCTGGCCCAGGTGGGGGATGCGCTGGCCTACGCCCATCGCAAGGGGGTCATCCATCGCGACATCAAGCCCGCGAACATCATTCTGGATGAAGAAGACTGCGCCATTGTCACCGACTTCGGGATCGCGAAGGTAGCCGAGGCCCGGGGCCTGACGATGACCGGCGCCACGGTGGGCACCCCCACCTACATGAGTCCGGAGCAGTGCACCGGGAAACCGATCTCCGGGGCATCGGATCAGTATTCCCTGGGCATCGTCGCCTACGAACTGCTGACCGGTTCCGTGCCGTTCGTCGCCGACACCGTGATGCCCATCATGTTTGCCCACGTTTCCACGCCGCCCCGCCCGCTGGTCGAGGTGCGGCCCGCTTTGCCGGAGGGGCTCTCGGCCGCGGTCATGCGGATGCTCGAAAAACCCCCCGAAGCTCGCTGGCCCGGAATGCCGGAAGTCGCGGCGGTCTTCGAGGCCCTCGCGAGAGGACGTCCACCGGTGGGGAGCGATCCGCTGATCCCGCGCCTCCCACTGCCAGGCCTGCCGAACCAGGCAGCGGCATCGGTGACGCCCAGGAGTCCGATCCCCGCGACCCGGAGCCTCGGCGGGGAACTCCCGCCGGCCCCTTCCGTTGCCCCAGAGCCCGAGGCTCGGGCGCGCGGGCCGGTCGTTTTCCCCGCCTCGGGAACGCTGGCGGTGGGTGATGCGGTACCGATGGCGCTCACCATCCCTGGAGCCGGGGGGAAGGACGAGGTCTGCCCCGATGTCTCCTGGCAATCCACCGATCCCGCCGTAGCCAGGGTGTCTTCCGAGGGAGTCGTGACGGCCATCGGTGCCGGGACGGTAACCATTCGCGCCACCGGCCAAGTGGGGGAGGGGAGTGCCGTGCTCACCGTGACTCGGGTCGGGGTGGCTCGGCTCGCGATCTTTGCTCCCAACCGATCGATCCCGGTCAGCGATGAGGTGCAGCTTCAGGTCACGATGCACGACCGTTTTGGCGGGAAGCTCGGCGGGAGGCTTGCCACCTGGTCTTCGGCCGATCCCGGTGTCGCGACCGTGTCCCCGGCCGGTGTGGTGACCGCGATGTCGGAGGGACTGACCGAAATCTCGGTGGCCAGCGGAGGCCGGACCGCGGTGATCGGAATCAAGGTGACGGCGCCCGCGGTGACGGCCATCCGACTCTCCCCCGCTGAGTCCGCCATGGCCATCGGGGAACAGCGACGACTGGTGGCCAGCGCGGTCAACCCCAGGGGCCGAGTTCTCTTCTCCCTGCCGGTGACCTGGGCGTCGAGCGACCCGACGATCGCGACGGTTTCCGCCGACGGCACCGTCTCGGGCCACCGGATGGGGTCGGTGAAAATCGCCGCGACAGTGGCGGGGCGCCGCTCGGTCGCGACGGTCACCGTCAATCCCGCCGTTCGACCCCGATAGGAGGTTCCGCTCCGGTCCCGGGCGGGAAGGACAGGTGTTGGCGCGACAAGGACTTCCGGCCGAGCCCGATCCGATTAGCTTGTACACGTGTCCGAGCCCCTTCATGGGCGCACCTTTTGCGGAGGTCGTTGTCGGATCTCCTTATCAGTGAAGCGCGACAGGCTGCCGGACGGCAGTGCAGGGAGTAAGCGATGAGCCCTCGGGTTACCCCCGCCGAACCCACTACATGACCAACGCCACCACCTGTACCCGGTGTGGCGGGTCCATCGCCGCCGGCGTGCACTTCTGCTCGCTATGCGGCTTTGACGTCTCTGGCCAGCAGGCCTCGCTCGCGACCGAGCAGATGCCGGCACCCTCCGCCTCCCGGACCATGCCCGCCGCTGATTTCGCCATGCAGGAGCAGATGGAGCACCTGCGGCAGGCGACGCTCGGTGAGTACGAGGTGTATGGCGAACTGGGGCGGGGCGGGATGGCGACGGTCTACCTGGCCCACGACATCGCGCTTGACCGCAAGGTCGCCATCAAGGTGATGTCCCCCTCCCTGGTTCAGGGCGAGGGGATGGTGGAGCGCTTCAAGCGGGAGGCCCGCACGGCCGCCTCGCTCAGTCATCCCAACATCATCCCGGTCTACGCGGTCCGGGAAGCCGACCAGATCCTCTACTTCGTAATGAAGTTCGTCCAGGGCCGCCCCCTGGACTCGATCATCAAGGAACTCGGCAAGCTTCCCACCCCGATGGTCACGGCGATCCTGTCCCAGGTGGGTGGTGCCTTCGGCTATGCCCACCGCCGCGGGATCATTCACCGCGACATCAAGCCCGCCAATATCATCGTGACCAGGCGCGGCGAGGCGAAGGTGCTCGATTTCGGCCTGGCGAAGCTGAGCGTGGAACATCATGGCCTGTCGAGTCTGGCGACGGCGCTCACTCCGGATCACGTCACGAACCCGGGCACGGCGTTGGGAACCGTCGCCTACATGTCGCCCGAACAGGCGCGCGGCGAAGAGCTCGACGCACGCACCGACCTGTTCTCGTTTGGCGTCGTGCTCTATCAGATGGCGACGGGACGCCCCGCCTTCGGCGGTCTGACGACGGCGGTCATCTTTGATGAGATTCTGAACCGGGTGCAGCTCCCCGCAGCCCAGTTCAA
>JBGPJS010000449.1:0-3646 GCA_041485505.1 Gemmatimonadota bacterium
GATCGGCAGGCCCGTCTCCTGATGCAGCAACACATCGAGGCCCCGGATGAGCGCCCCGCCGCCGGTCATCACGATCCCGCGATCCACGATGTCGCTCGCCAGCTCCGGCGGGGTGATCTCGAGAGCCCGTCGGACCGCATCCACGATCTGCTGGATTGGCTCCTGCACCGCCTCGCGGATTTCGCTGGAGTGCACCCGTACCGTCTTGGGGATGCCGGAGACGAGGTCCCGGCCTTTCACCTCCATCTCGCGCTCCTCGCCGGTGGGGGCGGCGGAGCCGATCTTGATCTTGATCATCTCCGCGGTGGGTTCACCCACCAGGAGGTTGTAGTTCTTCCGCATGAACTGCACGATCGCCTGGTCGAGCTCATCGCCCCCGGTGCGGATCGAGGTGTCGGAGACGATCCCGTTGAGCGCGATCACCGCGATCTCGGTGGTGCCACCGCCGATGTCGATCACCATGTTGCCCGTCGGCGTCTCCACCGGCAGACCGACTCCAATGGCCGCGGCCATGGGCTCCGCCACCATCTCCACCTGCTTGGCACCCGCCGTCTCGGCGGAATCACGGACCGCGCGGCGCTCCACCTCGGTGATGCCGCTCGGCACGCAGACGATGACCTTGGGGCGGACCCGGAAGACGTGCTTGTCGATGATCGTCTTGAGAAAGTATCGCAGCATTTTTTCGGTGACGTCGAAATCCGCGATGACGCCGTCCTTGAGCGGACGCACCGCGAGAATCCCATCGGGCGTGCGCCCCAGCATTCGCTTCGCTTCCAGACCGATCCCCTTGATCTTGCCGGTGGCTTTTTCGATCGCGACGACCGAAGGCTCATTCAGCACGATCCCCTCGCCCTTGACGTACACCAGGGTGTTGGCCGTGCCCAGATCAACCGCGATTTCATTCGCGGGAATCAGATTACCGAGTTTTGGCCATGAAAACTTCATTCAGGGGCCGGTGGCAGTGGAATAGAAGCGAATACTAACGATGGCCGTAAAGTGTCACAAGAGCGGAAGTTAGAGGATTGGGGGATCTTGGGATTGTGGGATTGTGAGATTGTGGGATTCCTACACCCCGCTGCTCCCGAAACCTCCTTCCCCACGACTGGTGCCCGGCAGCACATCCACCGCTCGAAACGCCACCTGCTCCACCTTCGCGAAGACCAGCTGGGCTATCCGCATCCCGCGGGTCACCCGAAATGGATCGCCTCCGAGATTGACCAGCGCCACCATGAGTTCTCCGCGGTAATCGCTGTCGATTGTGGCCGGCGTGTTGGGCAGCGTGATCCCGTGTTTGAGGGCCAGGCCTGACCGGGGCCGGATCTGACACTCATAGCCCGGAGGGATCGCGATGCTGAACCCGGTGCGGAAGAGCTTGCGCTCCAAGGGCGTGAGAATGCCGTCTTCGGCGCTGGCCACGTCATACCCCGCCGAGCCCGGAGTGGCCAGGCTCGGCACGGGCATTCCATCGCCATGGGGGAGCCGGGTGAAGGGCAGGTCGATCATGGGCGGATCGGGGGAATGCCGGAACGGCGGGAGGCGATCGAGAATTCCGTCGTACCGACGGCCGGACCAACCCTAGACGATGCTCTCGACATTCACCAGCGGCAACCCGAACGCCTCCGCCACGCCGGGGTAAACCACCTTTCCCTCGACGACGTTCAAGCCCAGCATCAGGGTGCGGTCGTCCTTGCAGGCCTTCTTCCAGCCGTCGCGGGCCAAGCGGAGCCCGTAGGGGAGCGTGGCATTGGTGAGCGCGAGGGTGGAAGTCCGGGGGACGCCGCCAGGCATGTTGGCCACCGCGTAGTGCAGGATGCCGTCCACGAAATATGTGGGGTTTTCGTGGGTGGTGGGTTTGATGGTCTCGACACAGCCCCCCTGGTCCACCGCGACATCCACGATGACCGAGCCGGGCTTCATAAGCTTGAGATCCCCACGCTTGACCAGATGCGGCGCCTTGGCGCCCGGAAGCAGCACGGCGCCGATGACCAGATCGGCCCGCCGGATGCAGTCGAGGGTGTTGTGCCGGTTGGAATAGAGGGTATCCACATTCGCGGGCAGTACGTCGTCGAGATAGCGCAATCGGTCGAGGGAGATGTCGAGTATGGTAACGTGGGCACCGAGGCCAGCGGCCATTTTCGCGGCGTTGATGCCGACGACGCCGCCCCCGATGATGGCGACTTCTCCGGGGGCCACACCCGGCACCCCACCCAGAAGAATGCCGCTGCCGCCGAAGACCTTCTCCAGGTACTTGGCCCCCTCCTGCACCGCCATGCGGCCGGCCACCTCCGACATCGGGGTGAGCAGCGGGAGCTCCCCGGTGGGCAATTGCACGGTCTCGTACGCCACGGCGATGGCCCCCGACTTGATGACCGCACGGGTGAGGTCTTCCGCGGCGGCGAAATGGAAGTAGGTGTAGATCACCTGGCCGGGTCGCATACGCGGCCACTCCACCGCGATCGGCTCCTTTACCTTCATGATCATCTCGGCTTGGGACCACACTTCGTCCGCGGACCGGAGCATCTTGGCTCCAACCGCGGTGTAGGCCTCGTCTGGAAACCCGCTCCCGATCCCGCCGCCCTGCTCAAGGTAGACCGTGTGGCCGCGCGCCACGAAGGCCTCCGCGCCGGCGGGCACCAGCGCAACCCGGTTCTCATTGGTCTTGATCTCTTTGGGAACACCGATGATCATGGGGAACTCGGAGTGAGGAGTCAGGAGTCAGGATTCGGGAGTCAGGAATCAGGATTCGGGAGTCGGGAGTCGGGAGTTGGGGGTTACGGGGTTGTGGTCAGGTACAAGGAGAACGGGGCCCGGATCTCGGCAACCCTGAATCCGAATCCTGAATCCTGAATCCTCTTCAGGATGGCCCCAGCCGAACCACGATCTGCCGCTCCGGCGCGAAATACTCCGCCGTCAGTGCGGCTACATCGTCCACGGTAACGGCGTCGATCTCCGCCAGCAGCTTGTCGAGCGGGCGATAGGGCTCCTCGTGCAGCGCCAGGCCGGCCAGGCGGTTCATGCGACTGGCCGGGCTCTCCAGGGACAACATGACCTGCCCCTTGAGCTGCTGTTTGCCCTCGGCCAGTTCATCCGGAGGCAGCCCCTCCCGCGCCAGCCGCGCGTACTCGGCCATGATCGCCTCAAAGGCCTGGTCGGCGGTGGAGGGCTGGGTTCCAACGTACACCCCCGCGACCCCGGCCGACTGGTAGAGATGCTGGTAAGCGTAGATCGCGTACGCGAGTCCCAGTTCTTCCCGAATCCGCTGGAAGAGCCGGCTGGACATGCCGCCGCCGAATGCATTGGTGACGATTGCCAGGGCGAAACGCCGGGAATCCCGGTAAGGAAAGGTCTCGGAGCCGAAGACGATGTGCGCCTGAGCCGTATCCCGCTCAACCCGGGTCTGGGCGCCCCGGGCCGCGGGCAGCGGCTCGACCGGCGGCCGTGGAAGCGTAGTGCCGGGCTCCGTGAGCCAACCCTCGGCCTCGAGCAGGGTCATGACCCGATCGTGGTCCAGGCTTCCCGCTGCGGCGACGACGCAGTTGCCCGGGTAGTACCCGCTGCCGTGCACCTGCTGCAGATCCCCCGCGTTGAGGGCACTCACCGACTCTCGGGTACCCAAGATAGAGTAACCGTAGGGGTGCTGAGGCCA
>JBGPJS010000450.1:0-3637 GCA_041485505.1 Gemmatimonadota bacterium
GAAGGCCAGACCCGCTACACCACCGAGATTCGCGGCCGCGAGTTGATCATGCTCTCCGGCAAGCCGAGCGGCGGAGAGAACGGTGAGAGCTTCACGCCGGCCAAGGTGGGGGCGGCCGCAGCTCCGAAGAAGGATGGCAAGGAGTCGTTCGATGACTTCCCGGAGGCGCTCGACTCCGAGGACGACGATCTCCCCTTCTAGGCGCGGAGATCGTCGGAGCGGCGAAGTAGGGGCGGCGGTGGAGCGGTCCATCGTCGCCCCTTCGCGTCGGCGACTTGCGAGGGTCCCGGCCGAACACACCGGCTCGTGGGGCCTATCCGGGAGGGAGAGCAGGCCATGGGTTCCGACTGAACTCTTTCCCGCGCTTGGGTTTGCCCCCATGAACCTGAAGTAACTACCGAGGTGGCGTTTCTTTTGCGGCTATCATATATTGAGTTAGCTGCCATCCCTCTACTCCCCGAGTGGACTGACCTCGCAAGCACCGGCTAATTCGGTGGGGACATCTCGATGCGACTCGCACTGAATCTCCTGGATCTTCATCCTCGGCGCCTCCCGCGACTGTTGCTGGTGGGACTCCTTTTCTTGGGCCTTTCCACGCGCCCCGCGGGCGCGCAGAACCAGGTGCCGGAGACCCACACCGTCCGGCCGGGGGATACACTCTGGGGGCTCGCCCGGCAATATCTTGGCGACCCCTTCCTCTGGCCGGAGATCTACCGGCGCAACACGCTGGTGGTAGAAGACCCGCACTGGATCTATCCGGGAGAGGTGCTGCGCTTGAGTGGCGCCGACACGGCGAGCGCCGTACCGGCTGAGGCTGTGGCCCCGGCTCTGGCGCCGGCCCCAACCCCGACCCCGGTGGAGGCGGCTCCGGCCCAGGTGGCCGAGGCCAATCCTCCCGAAGCCGCCGCCAACCAGATGGCCGACACCGCCGCCGCGGCGGACACTGAGCCAACCCAGGTGGCCGCCGAGGAACCGGCGCCCGCCGAGGCCCCCCTCGAGGCGGAGCCAGCCGAGTCGGCGCCACCGACGGGCACTGGAGAATCGCTCTTCCCCCGGGCCTCCACCAACACCTCAGTCCAGCCCATGGTGGTGGTGGCGCGGGCCTACCGGCCGCTCCGCCGAAGCGAGTTCTACAGCTCCGGTTTCCTGAGCGAAGGCCAGGCGCTTCCCTTCGGGCGGCTCCTTGGTCCGGTGGCGCCATCCCAGATCAGCTCGTCCACGCCGGGCACCGCCCACTTGTTTACCAAGATCGCGGTGACCGCCCCCAAGGGTGCCGCCTACCAGGTGGGGGATACGTTGATGCTGGTCCGGGTGGATCGGGCCATCAAGGACTATGGTGATGTCATTGTGCCCACCGGCATGGCCCGGGTGCTCGACGTGACCCATGATCAGGCGGAGGGTGAGATCATCGCGGAATACGGTCCCATCCGTAGCGGCCAACAGGTCCTGCCCGCTGAACGGTTCGTCGGGGGAGGGAGCTCCCGCGCCGTCCCAATTTCCGACGGCGTGCAAGGTTCGGTGGTCGCCCTCCGGGATCACCAGGACTTGGTGCAGCCCCAAAATGTGCTCTTCATCGACAAGGGTAAGCGGGAAGGTGTCGCGGCTGGGGATATCTTTGAAATCCGGCGCACGGCATCGAAACGGGAAGACGCACCGGACACCGTTCCGGAGGTCATCGCGGTCATGCAGATCGTGCATACTCGCGAACACTCGGCCACGGGGCGCATCCTCACCCTTTCTTCCGCGAAGATCCTACCGGGAACGCCGGTCTGGCAGGTCGCCAAGTTGCCGACGTGAGGTTGGCCTCGGCCGACACGACTCACCTGGCCGGTTACCCAAAGGGGCGTCATCGGCGCCCCTTTGGCTTGTCGGCTCATTCCGTTACCTCATGTGACCCAGGTCCACGAATGCCGTCGGGGGGTGGGGTTATCTTCGCGCGCGTCCGCGCCCGCCTGCGGCCCTTCCCAGGAGAATCAGCCAGGGCATGAGTGGACGGATCCTTATCACCGGTGGGGCGGGGTTCATCGGGTCCCATATCGCGGAGGAGTTTCTTCGGGCGGGATGGGCCGTGACCGTGCTGGACGATCTGTCCCGGGGCCGCGAGTCCAACGTGCCCACGGGAGCCCATCTGGTTCGCGCCGACATCCGCTCCCCGGAGGCTCGGCGTACCCTCGCGGCCGGTCGGTTCGACGTGGTGAGCCATCATGCCGCGCAGATCGACGTGCGGGTTTCAGTGGATCAGCCGTCTCTGGACGCCGACATCAATCTGGTGGGCTTCATCAATGTGCTGCAGGGAGCGGCGGAGGGGGGCGTCCGCCGCGTGGTGTTTGCCAGCAGCGGCGGGGTGGTCTATGGTGACCCTGAGGAAATTCCGACGCCTGAGACCGCGCCCAAGCTGCCCATCTCCCCCTATGGGGTGAGCAAGCTTTCGGGCGAGCACTACCTCAGGGTGCTGGGCCAACTCCACGGATTCGAGGGTGTGGCGCTCCGCTATAGCAACGTGTTCGGACCCCGGCAGGATCCCAAGTCCGAAGCGGGAGTGGTCTCGATTTTCATCTCGCGGCTGCTGGGCGGACTGCCGCTGACGATTTTCGGGGACGGTACCCAGACGCGGGACTATGTTTTCGTGAAGGACGTCGCCCGCGCCAACCTCGTGGCCGCCACGGCCACCCTGCCGAAGGCGACCGGGCTCGACGATCGGGCCTTCAACATCGCCACGTCCACCCAGCGGTCCGTGCTGGAGCTCGCGGACGCGGTGGGGCGGGTCATGGGACATCACCCGAACCTGGAATTCGCTCCGGCACGTCCCGGAGAGCTGTACCGGAATTCCCTCAACGTGCGTAAGGCCGAAACGGTACTGAGCTGGCTGCCCCGGCAGGAGTTCGAGGACGGGTTGCGGCAGATCGCGGACTGGTTCAAGTCGGAGGCCGGATGATCCTACAGGCGACAGGCGGGGTGCCTTCTTCCTCGTTCGATTTGGTGCTGCGCTCCAGCACCGAGACCAAAGCGGTACTCGTTGTCACGGTGGTATTCTCGCTGACCTCGTGGTTTATCATCGGACTCAAGTGGTGGCAGTTCCGCCGGCTTCGCGGTCAGGCGGACCGCTTCTTCGGCGAAATCGAGCGGACCACCAGGTTGCAGGACGCCTATCACGCGGTCATGAAGCTGCCACCCTCACCCTACAATCGGCTGTTCCGCGAGGGGTTGAACTTCTTCACGGAGCTCCGGCCGGGTGGACTGAAGGAAGAAGCCGCCGCGACCCGGAGCGTCCTCTCCATCACCCAGCTCGAGGCCCTCAAGATGGTGCTCGGCAAGGAAGTCGCCGCGGAACGCGATCTGATGGCGCGGTTCATTTCCTGGCTTGCCACCGTCGGGTCGGTGAGTCCATTGCTGGGTCTGCTGGGTACCGTGCTCGGGGTCATGGACGCCTTCATCGGTATCGCCTCGAAGGGCTCGGGGAATATTTCGGCGGTTGCCCCGGGGGTCGCCGAGGCGCTGGTAACCACGGTGGCCGGGCTCGCCGCCGCGATCCCGGCGGTCATCACCTACAATCTTTTCGTAAACCGGCTCGGGCTCTTCGCCGGGGAGCTGGAAGGCTTCGCCAACGAGATGATCGGGACCATGGCCCGAGAGGGGC
>JBGPJS010000451.1:0-3627 GCA_041485505.1 Gemmatimonadota bacterium
CGAGAGCGCCCTGAAAAGCAGAAGCCTCGCCGCACCTGAGGCCGCGGTTTCGGTGACGAGCACCGTGCCGCCGGCGCCGAGCCGTCGAAGCGCTTCGGGGTCAAGACCTGGTGGGTTTACGGCCGTTCCGAGAAGTAAGGCCGTGGGACCGGAGGCCTCCTGGAGACTGATCGAATGGAATCGGCGGGCCAGTCCGGAGTCAGCGACCGCGGGCGGAAGCGGTTTCGTCCCTGCTTCTTCCAGGGCCGCCAGTCGCTTCAGATCGGCTTCGACAAAGAGCAGCCGTTCGTAGACCGCCAGGCCGAAGGACCGGTTGAGCTGTCGCAGCCGGCTCCCGCTCTGATCGGTCAGCTGGGCCGTGACGTTGTGCAGCGAGAGCAGCGCGGCCGCGCCGAGCGGGAGGATGGTGGCCGCGACGAACAGAATCAGCAGGCGTCGGCCGAACCGGCTCCGGAGCAGACTCACCCGAGGACGCGACCCACCGCTCCCCATCAGTAGAGGGCCGCCAGGCCCACGTACCCGCCATCGTTGGCGCGGACGATGTCATCCAGACTGGCCTTGGCGGTCAGCGGACCGACGCTCTGTCCGTCGGGCCCCATGCTGTAGAGGTCGTAATCGGTATTCAGCGGGACCAGGAAGCGATCCTTCCGGGACTGTCCGTTGCCGTTGCTGTTGGCCTGGTTGAGGTACTGGTAGGGATTCCCCCAGGGATCGAGATAGGTCCCGGGACCGAGATTGGTAAGAGCATTGGGCAGGGTGGTGCCGGCGGACGAGTAGCCCGCGATCTCCGCCTCCAGATGGCGGATCTCGTCGGCCGCACGCGCGCCCTTGGCCCGGTCAATCGCATTGTAGGCCTTGGGGATCGCGATCGTGGCCAGGGTCCCGATGATCGTGGTGACCGCCAGGATTTCGATAATGGTGAAGCCCGCTCGCCGCATTCCTGTCCTTCGCGGCCGCCGCCGCAAGAGGTCGACTTTCGCATGACGGATGTGCACTCCCGACTCACAGACCGCGACCCTCCGGCAAACCCACCACCGGTCGCGAGGCCACTTGCTGCTTGTATTATCGACGCGAGGGGCGGAAACTTGACTGCAGCCCAAAGCAGAGCGGGAGGCTCCTCCTCGAGGAACCTCCCGCTCGTCGATGTTGAAGACCTCAGCGGCCGCGCCCGACCTGGTCCCGCTCCGCCACACTTTCCGACGAAGGGCCGAAGGAATAACCGGCGACGGGAGCCGGCCCCGCCGCCGTTCCCACTCCGATCGAGTCGACGATACCCTTTCGGACCGCCAGCCGAGCCGGTCGCACCGGCGTTGGCCCGGCGCGCTGGTGCGCCGGCCGGCCCCCGTGGGCCAGGAATTTCACCCGCGGCCCCAGGGCCGCGAGCGCCGGAACGCCCATGAAGAACGCCGCGACCAGAGTGTATTCGACAAACTGCCGGATGAACCGCACGGCGCATCCCTTCGCCAGGAGGGTCCGCAGCTGGAACAAGGCCCGCTAAGCTACCGGCCAGCGGGGAAAGCGCTAGGGGGAGTGGAGGCGGCCTACCGCGCCTTGGCCGGCTCGAGGCCGTAGCGTTCGGGGTTATTGCAGATGATGGCGGCGGCCAGAATCTTGGGAACGTATTCCCGGGTCTCGTCGGGAAGTTTCTTGAGGCGATAAAGGTGCCAGAACTCGCGCTTTTCCTTCTTGAAGCCGCCCGGCTCCAGGGCAATCTGGTGCAGCGCCCGCCGCACCCCGTTTTCACCCCGATTGTAGCTCGCCATCGCGAGCATGAACGAATCCTCGCCGAACTCCGCCAGCAGGTTGGCCAGGTAGCGCGCCGCCGCGCGGGTCTGTTTGCGGACATCCAGCCGCTCGTCCACCTTGCCGTCCACCCGGAGCCCCAGGCTCTGCGCGGTGGTCGTGGTCATCTGCCACATTCCCCTGGCGCCCGCCGTGCTCACCGCCTGGGGATCGAACTTGGATTCCTGCCAGGCGACGTAGGCCATCTCCTCGGGCATGCCGAGGGCGCTGAATTCTTTGCTGATCACCGGCCAGAACTTCACCTTGCGGGTGTAGATGCTTTTCAGGTTCCCGGAGTGCACGATCGAATTGATGTGGTATTGCAGCCGATCCTTGAAGATGGGCGGCACCGCGTAGGTCTTGGCGTCGAACTTGGTGAGGATGCGGCGGATCTCCTTGTCCAGCTCGTCGCCACTCTCCGCCACCTCGGCCGCCTTGGCCTCGTCGGTCTTGCTCAGCTCCGCCAGCGTGGTCTCGGCGCTGCCGGTGAGAGCGTTGAGCTGCTGTTCCAGCTGGTCGAGGCGGACCGAGTCCTGCTCCGCCTGCATCTGTTCCTGGATGGCCTGGATCTCGCCATCGAGCTTGGCCTTGGTGGAGAGCAGCTTGGCGATTTCCGCGTGCTGCAGGTAGACGATGATGCTCAGCACCCCCGCGATGAAGAGCCCGACCCCGGCGACGCCCGCCACCACCTTGACCCACTTCTTCCGCGCCGTCTCGCCCACCAGGTGCTGGACCTCGGTGAGGGTGTTGGCCATGATCGACAGCGTCTTGCGGGAACGCTGACCGCCGGCCTGGGCCCGCGCCTCGGCGATCCGCTTGGCGGCGAGATCCGCGATGTGCGCCGAGGAAACCTGGCCCGTGGCGGTTTTGAGCACCCGAGAAATCTCGGCGGCGTCTTTTTCGGGGTCGTAGGCCTCCAGGAAGCCGCTGGCGGGAGCGGTGGTCGCCAGGTCGATCTCGATCCGGAGCTCCGGCCCCCCATCACCGCCGAAGCGGATCCGGTCCCCGGTGTTGAGGCGCTGGTTGGACACCTTCTTATCGTTGACGAAGCTGCCGGTAGCGGAACCGACGTCGAGCAGAAAAAAGCCGCCGTCCCGCAGGATGATCGCGGCGTGATAGTTGGTGACGGTGGGGTCCTTCTGGGGATCGTAGCGGATGTCGGCGTCGGAGCTGGTGCCGACCCGGAGCGCCCGCTTCTCGCTGGCGGTGGTGGTTCCCTTCAGGCTGCCGCTGAGATGCTCAAGCCGGATCATCGGGAAGGGGACCGCATGCGCGCACTCCAAGGTGAGGCTTCGGACGGCAGGGGCAGGCCGCAAACGTAGCCGAAAGCGGTGGGCGCGCGCTAGGGGGTATCACAAATCCAGACCCGAGGAGTCAGCCGCGCCGCCGACTGCTCCACCGGCCGGGTGAGCGGGCTCCCGCGGGTCAGGCGACGCCTAGAGGGTCCGTCGGAACAGCAGTGTCGCGGCGGTCATCGCCACGGTGAAGAACGCCACCAGGTAGGCCAGGTCACCGGCAATCGCAATCAGCCCGGTGTCCTTGAGCAGGAGGCTCTTGAGCGCGTGCACCGCGTAGGTGAAGGGATCCACGGTCGCGATGACTCGCATCCAGGGCGGGAAGGCCTGCTGGGGGTACACGGCACCGCTGGGGAAGAAGAGCAGGGTGTTCAGCACGCCGAAAATCGCCCGGGGCAGCAGGGGATCGCTCACCCGCACCATGATAAGAAACATCATGCTGACCAGCGCCAGCGCCGTCACCACGATAACGAGAAAGACCCGGAGCAATCGCACCGGCTCGAACGGATCGGGGATTCCCGCCACCAAGGAGCCGACCGTCATGAGTACG
>JBGPJS010000452.1:0-3625 GCA_041485505.1 Gemmatimonadota bacterium
CACCCACTTGTTCGGCGTTCCCTCCAGCGCCCCTCCCCCCTTCCACAGGACCGTGTCTTCGATGTGCCGGGCCAGCTGGAAGTCCTTGTCGGTGATGCCGCCGGCGGCGTGGTTCTGCAGTTTGACCCATACCTTGGCCCAAGTGACCGTGAGATCGGGGTGATGATACGCCGCTTCGGCGAGGAAGCCGATGGTGTTCACGAGCGCGAGGGTGGTAAGCCAGCCGTCGGTCTTGTACTGCCGGCGGATCCAGCCCTCCTCGAAGTACCAGCCGGGGAGCTCCTGGAGTTTCTCCTGGATTTCGGGTTCGGTGTAGGTCCGTTCTTTCGATGCCATAGCTGCCTCCGTAAACTGTCCGTCCTTCCCGTCCTCCCGTCTACATCACATCTCCCCCATTGATCATGATCATCTGTCCCGTAACGTAACTCGCGGCGTCGGAAGCCAGGTAGACCGCGGCACCGGCGACATCCTCAGCGGTTCCCCAGCGGCGCAGCGGCACCGATTCATTGACCTTCGACTTGAACGCGCCGTCGGCGCCGGCACCGAAGGCGGTCTCGATCCATCCGGGGCCGAGTACGTTCACTCGGATCTTCGGCGCGACGGTTCGCGCCAGCGACTTGCTGAACCCCAGGATTCCACCCTTCACGGCGGAAAAGAGCTGGGGGTTCTCACCTTCAAGTCCACGCATCACCCCGTCCCAGGACACATTGATGATGACTCCGCCGTTAGGCTGGGTTTTCATCAGGGTGACCGCGGCCCAAGAGGCGAGCATGGTGCCCCTTAGATCGACTGCGAGCAGCAGATCCAGTTTTTCCAGACGCGCCAACCGGGCGCCCTGACCGGTGAGGATGTCGGCCCCCGCGTTGTTGATCCAGACATCCACCCGCCCGAATTTCGACCGCAGATCGCCGACCAGTCGATCGATGTCCTCCGGCAGGGCGATGTCGGCCCGGAACAACTCCATCCGTTGCCCCAGGGCGCGGACCTCGGCGGCCACCGCTTCGGCCCCAGGCTGATTGGTGCGGAAGGTGGTGGCGAGGTCCGCCCCGGCTCGCGCGCAGGCCAGGGCGATGGCGCGTCCGATGCCGCTCGAGGCCCCGGTCACCAGCACGACGCGGCCCTCGAGCGCGCGCGCGGCGCGGGTCGAATCTTTGACTTGGCTCATCGTGCGCCATAACATATCGGGCTGGAGCCCACCCACAAGGGAGATTATCGCAGTGCAACTCCTGGTGAGCGTTTCTGATGCCGAGGAGGTCGCTGCGGCCGTCGCCGGTGGCGCGGATATCATCGACGCCAAGAATCCCGCCGCGGGGGCGCTTGGGGCGGTTGAACCGCACATCCTCCGTGCGATCCGCCGGGCCGTGGCCGGGCCCCATCCGGTGAGCGCCGCGCTGGGCGACGCGCCCTCGCCCGAGTTCCTGCGAAATGCGATCCCGGCCGCGATCGGTCTCGGACTGTCCTTTGTGAAGCTGGGTTTCGCGGGACTCTCCGATCCTGAGCGGATCCGGAGTCTCCTCGCACTGGCCATCAAGATCGGGAGCCACGAGAACCGAGGGCCCGGCGTCGTCGCGGTGGCCTACGCGGATTGGCGCCGGGCCGGCGGCCCCGAGCCGGAAAGGCTGATCGATCTTGCCGCGCGGGCCGGCGCCGCCGGTCTCCTGCTGGACACCGCTGCAAAGGAGGGCAATTCCATTCTCGATCTGCTCCCCGAGGCCGAGCTGGCGTCGATCATCGGCCGGACCCGAGCGTCGGGGTTGTTCTGCGCCCTTGCCGGAGGCCTCAAGCGGGAGAATCTCGAAGCCGCCGTGGCGCTGGCACCCGACATCATCGGAGTGCGGGGGGCGGCCTGCGATGGCGGCCGCCGTGGACGGGTCCACGGCGGTCGAGTCGCGGCCCTACGCGCCGTTCTCGACGGAGTCCCCTGCTGAGCGGAGTGATGGACTCATGCTCAGTCCACGAGTGATATCGCTTGAGTGTCTGCGCTGCCGGCGCACCGTGTCGCCGGCGCCTGACGCGTATCTCTGTCCCACGTGCGGCGACGGCGGATGGGGCGATCCCGGCATCCTGGATGTCGGCTACGACTACACCGCCGCCCGGCCGTTATTCCAGCGGGAACGGTCCGGCCCGAGGGGCCGGGGCGATCTCTTCCGCTTCACCTCGCTCCTTCCCGTCGCATCCGAATCGTCGGCGCTCCTGGCGGGGGGCACGCCTCTGATCGAAGCGCCACGCCTGGCCCAACGGCTGGGGCTCCGCGCACTCTACATCAAGGACGAGACCCGGAATCCGAGCCGCTGTCTCAAGGACCGAGCGAGCGCGGTCGGGGTGGCGCTCGCCGCGGCAGCCGGACGCAGCGTTCTCTACTGCGCGTCGGCTGGCAATGCCGCGATCTCCCTGGCCGCCTTCTGCGCTCACCAGGGTCTCGAGTGCCACGTCTTCGTCCCGGCCGATGTCTCCCAGGTCCGGCTGGACTGGCTCCGGCGGTACGGTGCCCAGGTGACGGTAGCGGACGGCGACTACGACCGGGCCTTCGAGTTGTCCGAACTCGCCGGACGCTCCCATCAGTGGTTCAGCCGCAATTGCGCCTTCAATCCCTTCCTGGTCGAAGGCAAGAAGACGGTGAGCTTCGAGATCGCCGAGGCGCTGGGCTGGCAGGCGCCCGATCTGGTGATCGCCCCGGTCGGCGACGGATGCACCTTGGGGGCGATCGGCAAGGGTTCTTCGAGCTCCGTACCCTGGGCGTTCTCGAGCGGCTTCCCCGCCTCATCGGCGTGCAGTCAGAGGCGATCCAGCCTTTGGTTCGTCGCTGGCGTGGTGAGCCGGTGCGGGTGGAGCGGGGCCAGACCCGTGCCGCTTCAATTGCGGTGCGGCGTCCCCGCAATGCGTTGCGGTTGCTGGCTCAGCTGGAGCAGAGCAAGGGGTCGATGGTCGCCGTCTCCGATGCCGAGACCGAGGTGGCGCAGGAGCGACTGTCGCGGGAGGCGGGCGTGGTAACGGAGTTTACCAGCGCGACAGCGCTGGCCGGTCTGGAGAGGTTGCTGGAGCAGGAGGGCCGCGGCAATCTCACCGCGGTGCTGGTCATCACCGGCGGTCGCTTGGACTAGGGACGTGCTTGCCACGGAACGGGACGGACCACTCGGAACCAGCCGATCGCTCCGCGGATGTCGCGTCCTCCCGTTCCTTACAAGCACCGTTGGCTTCTTCGGCTGACGAGCTCTCCGCCTCAAGCCGCGATTGCTGTGTTCAATGTGCTCCGTAGTCGTCCGTGGTTGGCAGCTAGGGGGCCAAGAGTCCCGCTAAACCCTTCAAGTTTGTGACCGCAATCGAGACCACCTGGAGGCTCGCCGGCCTCGCCTTGGCGAAGTAGGGGTCGACCAGCGCACTCGTTTCTCCCTCAACGGGCTTCACCAAAATCAGCCGCTTGGCGCCCAGGAGCCCCGCCAGATAGGCGGCGAGACTGTCGCTGGTGACATCCCAGCTGTGCGGGAGTTCGTCCGCCGCCCGCAACCAGCGGTAAGGGGCGAGAATTGGCACCGCGCCCCGGCTCAGCGCCGGCCGGATCTCCCCTGCGTCGTGGATCACCTCGCTTCCCGGGGTGTGAGAGGCGATCGCGTGAGCGAACTGATCC
>JBGPJS010000453.1:0-3621 GCA_041485505.1 Gemmatimonadota bacterium
ATGGCGCCGACGTTGCCGGGGTCCTGGATGCCGTCGAGCACCAGCACCACGGTGCCCGGACCGGTCGGGATATCATGGAGCGACCAGCGTCGAGGCTCGATGACCGCGATCACGCCCTGGGAATGCTCGGTGTCCGCCAGCCCGTCGAGTGTCCGTTCGTGCACCTGGTCACAGCGTACGCCCGCCCGCCCCAGTGCCGACTTGAGGGCCGCGCCCCGGGCAGTAGCTTCCAGCGCGGGCGAGACCGCCGCGGCCTTGATGGGAATCCCGGTTGCGAGCACCTCTTCGACCAGGCGCACGCCTTCCGCCAGCGCGAGGCCGCGGCGCTCCCGGCCCCGTTTGAGGCGCAGGTCCCGGATCAGCGTAAGCAGCGTCGCGGCCATGACCATCCCGGAGAAGACAGTGAGAGCATCGTGCGCATTGTGCTGACTATCGCCGGATCGGATTCCGGCGGCGGCGCCGGCATCCAGGCCGACCTCAAGACTTTCCATCAGTTCGGGGTCTTCGGCACCAGCGCGATCGTGGCCGTCACCGCCCAGAACACCCGCGGCGTTCGCGCGGTGTACCCAGTGCCGCCGGACATCGTCGAGGCGCAGCTCGCGGCCCTGAGCGAGGATCTCCCACCCGCCGCGGTCAAGACGGGCATGCTCGCCACCCCGGCGCTGGTACAGCTGGTGGCGCGGGCTCTCGATCGCTACCGGTGGCAACCCTACGTCCTCGATCCGGTCATGGTTGCCAGCTCCGGCGACCGTCTGCTCACCCCGGACGCCGAAAGCGTCGTGCGCGAGGAGCTGCTTCCCCTTGCTGCCGTGATCACCCCAAACCTCCATGAGGCCGAGATCCTCGCGGGGTTCCAGGTGCGGGACCCGGACACCATGGTGCGGGCCGGTGAACGGCTCCTCCGTCTCGGCGCCGGTGCCGCGCTGATCACGGGTGGGCACCTCCAAACCGCGGTCCTGACCGACGTGCTGGTGACCCCTGAAGGAACCCGTCAGTTTGCCCATCCGCGACTGGAAACTACCTCCACGCACGGCACCGGGTGCACCCTGTCGGCGGCGATCACCGCGGGGCTCGCGCTGGGACGGGATCTGGAGACGGCCGTCGCGGACGCGGTGGACTATGTCTTCCGGGCCATGGAGGCGGCACCCGGCCTGGGAGGGGGACATGGACCGCTCAACCACTCCGTTCCAGCCCCGCCCCCACAATCCCCTCGATCAATCCCGCCAACGCCAGCCGCACCCGCTCCGCCGTGGCAATGACTTCGTCGTGGGTGAGCCGCTCCCCGGAGAGTCCCGCAGCCATGTTGGTGATGGTCGAGATGCCGAGGCACCGGAGACCCGCGGCCCGGGCGGCGATCGCCTCGGAGACGGTCGACATCCCGACGGCATCCGCCCCCAGAGCGTGGAGCATCCGAATCTCGGCTGGAGTTTCGTAACTCGGTCCCAGGACCCCCGCATAGACCCCTTCTTCTAGCGGGATCCCACGACCCCGGGCAACTTGGCGCGCGACGGCACGCAGCCCGTAATCGAAGGGATCCGACATATCGGGGAACCGCTCCTCGCCCTGGCGCACCGGACCCCAGACCGGATTGCGAAAGCTCAGGTTGATCTGGTCGGCGATCAGCATCAGGGCACCTTTCGAGAAGGTCCGCCGGATGCCACCCGCGGCGTTGGTCAGGATCACTCGCTCCACACCCAGCTCGGCAAAGACCCGGATCGGAAGCGCGGCGGACTCCGCGCCGTGACCCTCATACAAATGGAAGCGCCCGCTTTGCGCGATGACCATCTTCCCGGCCAGTCCGCCACAGACCAGCTCACCCTTGTGGCCAGCGACCCCGGGCGGAGGGAACCCAGGAATCGTCGAGTAGTGAATTCGAGCCGCATCGGTGATCCGCTCGGCGAGCGAGCCAAGCCCGGATCCGAGAACAACGGCGACGGAGGGCTGCCGCCCATCCAGCCTTGATCGGACGACCGCGGCGGCCTTGAGTTCCTCCGGTTCACCGCTCACCCTCTTGCATCCCCTCTCTCGATTCGCCTATCTGGTCGGCGCGGGCGAATGAAAACAGGTTGCGTTTCGGGGCTCCGGTCCGCGCTTTCTTGGTGACAGTTTCCGGCCGCATCGGGGCGATATTCGTTCACGGGGGGGGCGCCCCGCCGGGAGATTCTCGCCGGGCGTCTTGTCATCACCCAGCTAGGCGAGCATTCCCGCGATCGAGGCCGAAGCAAAGGCCGCGAGGTTGCCGGCGATCATGGCTCGGAGGCCAAACCGCGCGATCTCACCGCGGCGTTCGGGCGCCAGGCCCCCGATCCCACCGATCTGAATGCCGATCGAGCCAAAATTGGCGAAGCCTAGCAGCGCGTAGGTGAGGATGATGACGCTCCGCGGCTGGAGCGCAATCCCCTTCCCGAGGTCCCCGGCAAACTGGGCATAGGCGACGAACTCATTCACGGTGGTCTTGAGTCCGATGAGCCCACCGACATAGGTCGTGTCCTGCCAGGGCACGCCCATGGCCCAGGCCAGCGGCTTGAGCAGCTGGCCGAGCATCCACTGGAGGCTCAGCCCGGGCTGGCCCCAGGCGCTCCCAATCCATCCCAGCCCCGCGTTGAGCAGCGCCACCAGCGCCACAAACGCGATCAGCATGGCCGCGACGTTGATGGCCAACTGCACCCCTTGCAGCGCACCGCCGGCCGCGGCGTCGATCAGGCTGGAGTCGGTCTTTTCCTGCGACAGGTGCAGCGAGCCGCGAGTGGCGGGCTCACCGGTTTCGGGGAGGATCATCTTGGAGAGGAAGAGTCCTGCCGGCGCGTTCATTACGCTGGCGGCGAGGAGGTGCCCCGCGATATCGGGAAAGACCCCCGCGAGCATCCCGATGTAAGCGGCCATGACGCCGCCCGCGACCGTGGCGAAGCCGCCGGTCATGATGGTGATCAGCTCCGAGGGCGTCATTCCCTGCACGAAGGGCTTTACCAGCAGCGGCGCCTCGACCTGTCCCAGGAAGATATTCCCCGCGGCCGAGAGGGTTTCGGCCCCGGAGGTGCGCAGCGTTTTCTGCATGACCCAGGCGATGGCCTTCACCACCAATTGCATGACGTTCAGGTAGTAGAGCACCGACATGAGCGCCGAGAAGAAGACAATCGTCGGCAGAACGTTGAATGCGATGAAGGCGCCGGTGTGGGCGACCATTCCGGTGCCGCAGGTGCTGAGGCCTTCCCCGCCCGCACTGGGGGCTGCCCCGAAGGTGCAACTGACCGGGACATCTGATTGCACCAGATTCCCAAAGACGAAGCGGGCTCCCTGCTCCTGAAAGCCGAGCAGGCGAGTGACGCCGGCGCCAACCCAGGAAAAGAAGAGCCGGCCGGCGGCCGTCCGGAGGACGAGGAGCCCGAACCCGGCCTGCAGCAGCAGTCCGGCCCCGACCAGCCTCCAGTCGATCCGCCGCCGGTCGTAGGACAGCAACACCGCAATCCCCAGGACGGCCGCGACCCCGACCAGCCCGAGGAGCCGCTCGGGCAATGGAGTATCGAGGCCGCCCTGCGCCGCGGCCAGCCGCTCCGCTGCGCTCTGCATCAGGACAGCACTCACCGCAGGTCCTCAATTTCGGCTCGAATCTCGGCCAGGAGG
>JBGPJS010000454.1:0-3611 GCA_041485505.1 Gemmatimonadota bacterium
CAAGTTCCTGCTCGACGGCAGTCGCTGGCTGGATGACCCGGCCAATCCCAGTAAAGCCCACGATGGGTCGGGGAATCTGAACAGCGTGTTGGTCATACCGCGCTAATCGGGTCCCTCCTCTCTCCCAATCGGTTGATGACGAAAGAAGAAAGGACGAATAGTCGCGGTTTTCTTGCTACCGCCGGCGTGATTCTGATGACGGCGCATTGGGGTCCACGGCCCAGATTGGCGGATGCGTCCTTGCCTCCCCCCGCGTCGAGGGTCCAGATTATGCCCATGCCGCTACCCGTTCCCACCTATACTGTGGATCAGGTCAAGGCCTTCCCACCGGACGGTCAGCGCTACGAGCTGCTCGAGGGGATGCTGCTCGTGACCCCGGCTCCGCGGAACGCCCACCAGGTGGTGGTCGCCAGACTCATGGTGATTCTGGGTTCCCGCCTGGATCGGACCGACCTCGCGAGGGTAGATCTGGAGTAGGTGTTCCGGGGACTCTAGGATTCCGGGTTTAGCCGCGTGTATCCACGGCCTTCGAACGGTTATACTCCATCCCTCCTTTCCGACTCTCGAGGCTGCCGTGACCCATCATCTCAAGATGGAAGCCGAGATCCTGTACCTCCATACCAGGCACCCTTTCATCATTGCCCGGGGTGGGGACAGCGATTATCGCACGGTGATGGTCCGGCTCATCGACAACAACGGCGTGGAGGGCTGGGGGGAGGCGGCGCCCACCAAGATCTATGGAGAAACCACCGAGACGGTTCTCGCGGCACTACAGCTCTACGCCACCGCCCTTCCGAAAGACCCCTTCCACCTCGAAGACGCCGAGCTGGCCTGGCTCACCCTCATGCGGCGGAATCCCTCCGCCCGGGTGGCACTCTCCGCCGCGCTGCACGATCTGGTCGGGAAGCGGCTGGGAATTCCGGTTTACCAGATGTGGGGACTCGATCCGGCCAAGGCGCCCCAATCCACCTTCACGATCGGGATCGATAGCGCCGAGAAGATCCGCACCAAGGTGCTCGAAGCGGAACAGTATCCCATCCTCAAGGTGAAGCTGGGCAGCGACCGCGATCTCGAGATTCTGCGGACCATCCGCGATGTGACCGAGAAGGAAATCCGGGTCGACGCCAACTGCGGTTGGACCGTGAAGCACAGCCTCCGCATGCTGCCGGTGCTCGAGGAGTTTGGGGTGACGGTGCTGGAGCAGCCCCTGCCCGCGACCGATATCGACGGGCTCGGCGAGATCACTCGGCGCGCCCGGATTCCGGTGATTGCGGACGAAAGCTGCGAGACCGCGGCGGACATCCCTCGGCTGGTGGGCAAGGTCGATGGCATCAACATCAAACTGGCCAAGTGCGGAAGTCTCAGGGAGGCGCTGCGGATGATCGCCATCGCACGGGCCCATCACCTGATGGTCATGGTCGGGTGCATGATCGAAAGCTCCATCGCGATCACCGCCGCGGCCCACTTCACTCCGCTAGTTGACATCGTGGACCTGGATGGCGCGGCGCTTCTCGCGGCCGATCCCTTCACGGGCGCGACGATCGACGCCGGCCAGGTGCGACTCCCCACCGGACCGGGGCTCGGCCTTCGTCGGCGATGACCCCCGGCTACGGCCGGGTCGCACTCCCACTCCCGCTCGCCCAGCCCTACAGCTATCGCATTCCCGACGCCCTCGCCGACCGGGTCGAGCCGGGTGCGCGCGTCGTGGTGCCGGTCCGCCAGCGTGAGTTGGTCGGTGTCGTCGTTGCCCTCGAGACCGAGCCTCCCGACGTGGCCATGCGGGACATCCTCTCCGCTCCCGATCCCGAGCCCGCGCTCCCGGCCCCCCTCCTCGAGACCGCGCAGTGGATCTCGGCGTACTACGGGGCCCCGCTGGGCCTGACCCTCAAGAGCATTCTGCCCGCGGCGATGTGGGGAGGTTCGAGGGTGATCGCCCTCCTGGGAGAATCCGGGCGGGTGCCGGGTGGGTTCGGGGGAGAGTTGCTCGCATGGCTGGAGAAGAAGGGTGGGGAAGCGGCGGTCTCCGCGATGGCGCGCGCATTCAAGAGGCCGGTGTGGGAGGCGGTCAACCGGCTGGCGCGGGTCGGTGCACTGGTGCTCCGGGTGGAGCCCGCGGAGACCGACGCCTCGACCGCCACCGAACGGCTGCTGGTGCTCGAGGGTCAACGGCTCACCCTCATCGAACGTGAAGCGCTCTTCAAGCGCGCGCCCGAACAGCGCCGTCTCTTCGAGGCGCTGGAAGAGCTGGGCGGGAGTGCCCCCACTCGCCATCTCAAGGATCAGCTTGGATTCGGTGACGGACCGATTCGTGCCTTGGAGAAGCGCCGGCTGGCGCGGCTCGAGCTGGCCGAACGGCGGCGCGATCCATTCAGCGAGGAGCCGGGATCGCCGCCACCCACCGAACTGACCGCCGCCCAGAACCAGGCGCTGCAGGCAATCGCCGGGGTGGCACCGGGCGACGCGGCGCTGCTGTTTGGTGTGACCGGCAGTGGGAAGACCCTGGTCTACCTCGAGGCGATGCGTCGCTTTCTGTCCGAGGGGCGAGGGGCCATCATCCTGGTGCCTGAAATCAGCCTGACGCCTCAGACCGTCAGCCGGGTGCGCGGTGTCTTCGGCGATCAGGTCGCGGTCCTGCACAGCGGGCTCTCCGATGGCGAGCGGGCCGACGCCTGGAGGGCGCTCCGCCGCGGCGAGAAACGGGTGGCGGTCGGCGCGCGGTCCGCGATCTTTGCCCCGGTCCGGGACCTCGGCATCATCGTGGTGGATGAGGAGCACGAGGCGAGCTACAAGAACGGCGAGACTCCACGCTACCACGCTCGAGACGTTGCCGGAGTGCGCGCCCGTCTCGAAGGCGCGCGGCTGATTCTGGGCAGCGCCACGCCCTCTGCGGAGACCATGGCGCGGGTGGGTGAACGGGTCCGGCTGATCCGATTGCCCGAGCGGATTGCGGCGCGGCCGCTGCCGAAGGTCGAGCTGGTGGACTTGCGAAGCGCCCGACGGGTCGAGCGGTTCGGCGCGGTGCCCTGGTCGGAGGCGCTCGACGCCGCGGTGGTGGCGGCGCTCGCCCGGCGGGAGCAGGTGCTTCTCCTGCTCAACCGGCGGGGGTACGCCGCATACCTTCAGTGTCCTGACTGTGGTCACGTCCCCCAGTGCCAAAACTGCAGCATCTCCCTCACCGTCCATCAATCGCCTCCACGATTGCGCTGCCACTACTGCGGCCACGACGAACCACCGGGGTCGGAGTGCCGGGCCTGCGGCCACCCGGTTCAGCGGATGCGGGGCGTCGGGACCCAACAGCTGGAACGAGTTCTCGGGGAGCGGTTTCCCGAGGCGCGCATGGCCCGGATGGACCTGGATACCACGAGTGGGAAGTGGTCGCACCACCGGATTCTCGATGCGGTGGGGCGGGGCGAGGTGGATTTGCTCATCGGGACCCAGATGATCGCCAAGGGACTGGATTTCCCCAACGTCACACTGGTGGGTGTGGTGGACGCGGACACCGGGCTCTACCTTCCGGACTTCCGCTCCGCCGAGCGAACCTTTCAGCTGCTGGCCCAAGTGGCCGGGCGGGCCGGGCGGGGACCCAAGGGTGGTCGGGTGTTGGTGCAAAC
>JBGPJS010000455.1:0-3606 GCA_041485505.1 Gemmatimonadota bacterium
GACGCTGTCGTGGAAAGCCCGGACGGTGGTGGTGTCTTGGGCCCATGCGTTGGTGCCGAGCGAGAGGGCGAAGAGCAGCGCCATCACGAGTCTCTTGACCCCTCCCCCGGCCCCTCCGAAGGGGGACCGCGTGACCCCTCCCCTGTCCCCTCCCCGTCCCGGGGAGGGGGACCACGCAGACGAAGTTCCACTCGATGTCTCCCCTCCCCCGTAGTGGGAGGGGCCGGGGGAGGGGTCAACGGAAGCCATCATCGCCACGACTCCTTCACCGAAAGGGTCCACGCGGTGTCCATTCCTGTGATGACAACCTGAGTCGGCATCAGTCTCCGGATTCTGAGCGTACCAAACGATTCGCCCATGTGAACCACCCGCGGTCCCTCGGTACCGGGCAACCCTTCGATAACCGCTGAGGGCTCTTCACCCCACACGATGCCGCTCAGGGTGAGTACCGGCTTGGGTACCGGCGGGGCCGTTGGTTCGGGGCCGACTGAGGGTCGCAGCGGATCGTAGGCCACGGGCGAGGGCCGCCGCTCCACCCGGAACGGATCTTCCCGCACTACGACCGCGAGACTCTCGGCGGAGAGCCGTGCTACGCTCGAGTCTGGCTTCGCTCGTAAGGCGACCAGGGACGCCGGCACTCGCGCGACCGGCGCCCGCATGCCGAGCAGCCCGGTGAGCAATGCCGCAACCGCTGCCACTATGAGTCCCAGGCGCGCCAACAGAACGCTCACACTCTTTCCGGTGAAGCGAGATACCAGGCGACGAGCGTGAGTTCGAGATGAAGGACCTCCACCGGTCGATTGGTCTCAGCCGGATTGGTGGCGGTGACCACCAGTCGCGTCGGTACCAACACCACCGGGCCGCTGGTCAGCTCCGCCAGGATGGCGGTGACGCCTCTGATGTCTCCCTCGAACGTCGCATCGATCGTGAGTCGTCGAAGGTCACCCGCCCTGGTGCTGTCGGGCCGGGCCTCCACCTGCAGCACCCGACTCTGATGAGCGGTCGCGAGGTGATTGAGTTGCCCCGAGAGCTGGGCCATGGCCTCCGCGCTGGTCGACCCGGCCAGGATTCGAGGCGCTAAGGCGACCACGCCGTGGCGCAGTACGACCGCGGAGTCTTCAAGCGCCGCAGGCACTGCCAGCTCGGCGCTGGCCCGGGCAAGCAGCTCGCGGCGGGCCTCGAGTTCCTCGGCCGACGCGCGCACTCTTCGGACGCCCCACGGAAGCAGCCGAAAGAGAATCACTGCGAGTACCACGGCCGCGCCACCCATCAGGAGGGCTCGGCGATCCTTGGTCGTCAGCTTCATGGTGCCCTCCCGGTTGGGGGGCCGAACAGAATGGTGAAACGCTCCCAGGGTCGTCCGGCCACGGTCTCCGGAATCGCCCGCCCATCGAGTCGAGGACCGGCGATGGCCCGGGTGCGCTCGAGTTGGGCGACGACGTCCACCGCGCGCCGAGCAATGCCGCTGAGGCGGCCGCTGCCATCGGCGTTGAGCTGGATCGCGGTGAGCGCCGCCGAGTCGGGGAGACTCCGGGACGCGGCACTGAAACGTGACACCAGGCGACCGCGCCCCCGTTCACCGGCGTCCACCGAGTCCACCATCGCCTCGGCTCGAGCCATGGTCTGACGAGCGGTGCGAAGTGCCGCCAGCGAAGGGACGAGTGCCCCGAGTTCACGATCGATGCGCCCGCGCTCCCGCCACCGCTCGACCCCGACGACTCCGCCCGCCATCAGCCAGAGGAGCACCACCGCGACGCACCATCGCCGGAGATCGAGTCTGGCCGCCCGCCGCCGGGCCGCGCGCTCGGCCACGGGGAGCAACGACAGGGGCCGGGTGCCCGATACCCCGGCCGGACGGATGTCGTCCAGGATCAGTCCCGCGGCGCGAATGCCACTCAGAACGGCGTCGACCACCGGCTCCTCGACCGCGACCGCCAGCGCGACCCGCGCCTCCCCGGGTTTGCGGGGGAGCCAGGCCGCATCCGCCAGCAAGGCGTGTCCATTCTGGCGGAAGAACCGGGAGACCTGATGGGTGACCAGGGCCTGCAGGGCGGACGGGCGGACGGGCGGAAGGTCGGAAAGCAGACGACGCTGCGCCAAGGGGCGCTCCAGCTCAACCCGTGCCCGGAGGAAGCGGGCAGGGACTTGAGCTTCGGCTACCAGTCGTCCGATCACATCCACCAGTTCCTCACAGCTCTCATAGGTCGCTTCCGCCGCCCACACGATGCGCCCACGGGAGACTGCCTCCGCGCGGATCCAGCCGCGCCCGACCCGAAGCGCCCAGTGTCGCGGCTGCCACATGCGAATCACTCGGCCTGCCGGCGGATGACCGCCAGGCGAGTACCTACCGGAACCAGGGTAATCATCTGCCGCGCGACGATCGCGGTCCCGCGGACTCCGCCCTCCACTTCGGCGAGCAGGACGGCGGGAGAGACCACCACCGTCTGCTGCAGTTGCTGGTAGGCCTCGAGCAGGCTTCGCTGACCCGCGGGGGAGAGTGCCGCGACCAGCTCGTCGAGCGATCCCCACGATTTTCCCCGTCGCCGCCGGTCCTCGATCACCTGCAATGCTTCGGCGCCTATCCCTGGGAGCGTGGCGATGACCGCGAGCGACGCGGTGTTGAGATCGATGGTGCCGGCGCCTTCGGTGGTGAGGTACGGAGCGAGTTGGTGCACCACGGCGCTGTCGAAACCACGAACCAATCGAAGTTCCTCGATGTTGACCAAGGGGCCGTTGCGTGGCAGCGGGCGATGGTGGCCGCGATACCATTCCCCCTCAGCACCCGCGGGTCGCGTCAGGTCATCGGGATCGCGCCAGTCGAGCAGGGCGTCGGCGAGGGAGTCGACGGAAGGGCGGTAGGGCGGAAGGGCGGAAGACAGCAGTCTTCGGAGAGCACCGCCGTCTGCAAGGTTGACATTGAGCCTCGCGGTAGGTTCGTCGAGGGTAGCACGACACCAGGTGCCTCGGCCGAGGTCGATCCGTCCGTCCGCCTGTCCGCCTGTCCGCCTGTCCGCCTTACCGTCTGTCCGCCCGTCCGCCTTTCCGCCCTTCCGCCCTTCCGCCCACCTGGCCAGCAGAATCTCCACGCACGCTTCCCGCGCCCACTCCGCGCGAGTAAGCCGAATCCGATTCGCGGATGCGGTACTGCCGAGCCGAGCGGACGCGAGCGTCACTCCGGCCAACACACTGGCGGCCACGAGAAGCCACAATACGGCAAGTAGGGCGAAGCCGGCGGTCGGGCGGAAAGGCGGTCGGACGGACCCTAAAGGACTCCCTATCGGTCGCGGGCGGACTGGCGGTCGGTTGAGCTTCCGTTGAGCCTTTGGTGCTAGGGTTCCAGTCATGATGCCTTACGAGAAGTTTGAGGCCTGGCAACGTTGCCACGAACTCGTATTGGCCGTATACCGAGCGAGTCAGCCCTGGCCAAAGGCGGAGCTTTACGGACTCGTCGCCCAATCAAGGCGAGCAGCGGTCTCCGCGGCGACCAACATCGCGGAGGGATCCGCCAAGCGTGGCGCCCGGGAGTTCGGCCGCTACCTGGACATCGCCAACGGTTCGCTGGCTGAGCTGTCCTATCTCCTGCTTCTCGCCCGCGAGCTGGCCTAC
>JBGPJS010000456.1:0-3583 GCA_041485505.1 Gemmatimonadota bacterium
CTCAAGCCGGGGCGCACGGTGGAGGCCGCCCGGGCGGAGGCTCGGGTGCTGGCCGCTCTGCTCCTGCAAGCGCACCCCGACCAATGGCGGAATCTCCAGGGATTGGGGCGGGAGATCTCGATTCTGGCCGAGAATCAGGCCCGGGTCTATCCCGAAGCCCGGGGGCCGGTGATCGGCGCCACCGCGCTGCTTCTGATCGTCGTCGGACTGGTGCTGCTCATCGCCTGCGCCAACATCGCCAACCTTCTCCTCTCCCGTGCCGCGGCGCGGCAGAAAGAGATCGCCGTCCGGCTCTCCCTTGGGGCCAGCCGGGGACGGCTGATTCAGCAACTGCTCACCGAGAGCCTGATGATCGCCCTGCTGGGCGGCGGACTCGGGCTTCTGCTCGCCATGTGGGTCACCGATCTAATCTCGACCATCCAGCCTAACCTGCCGGTGCCGGTCGCGCTGGACGTCCATCCCGACGGACGGGTCCTGGTTTTCACCCTGGCCGTTTCGCTGCTCGCCGGTGTAGTTCTCGGTTTGGCGCCCGCACTGCAGGCCACCCGTCCCGTGCTGGTCGCCGCGCTCAAGGACGAAGCCGGCATCGGTGGGCGCCGCTCCCGGCTGCGCAACGGGTTCGTGGTGGCGCAGGTCGGGTTCTCCCTGCTTCTGCTGATCGGCGCCGGTCTTTTTCTGCGGAGCCTCGGCAACGCGACGGCGATCGATCCTGGCTTCGGGATCGAGCGCGGGCTCATGGTCACGTTGGATCTTTCCCTCAACGGCTACAGCGATGACCGGGCCCAAGGGTTCCAACACCAGCTGGTTGATCGGGTGCGGGCGCTGCCCGGTGTCGAGGCGGCGAGTCTTGCAACGACGGTCCCCCTGTCCATCGGGGCCGGCCGACGCTTCACCACGATCCAAGGCTACGTGCCGCGCCTCGGCGAGGACATGGAGTTTCACGACACCAAGGTCGGGCCGGGGTACCTCGAGACGATGCAGGTCCCCCTGGTGAAGGGCCGCGACTTCTCGGCCGAGGACCGGACCGGCGCGCCCGGTGTGATCGTCGTCAACGAGACCTTTGCCCGGCGGTTCTGGCCGGGTCAGGATGCGCTCGGCAAACGGGTCAGCGTCGAGGGTGACCAGGGGCCGTTCCTCGATGTCATCGGCGTGGCCCGGGATGGCAAGTACGTGACGCTGGGGGAAGACCCCAAGCCGTTCTTCTATCTGCCGCTGTTGCAGCACCCGGAATCCCGCGCGACCCTCGTCGTGCGTACGGCCGCGGACCCCGGCGCACTGGCGAATGCGGTGCGTGGCGAAATCCGCGAGCTGGATCCCGATCTACCGATCGAGACGGTTGAGACCGTCGGAGAGCACATCGGATTCTCCCTGCTCCCGGCCAGAGTCGCGGGTGCGCTGTTGGGCGGATTCGGTTTCCTGGGGCTTCTGCTTGCGAGCCTGGGTGTCTACGGAGTGGTGGCGTTCGCGGTAAGTCGGCGGACCCGGGAGATTGGCGTCCGCATGGCTCTCGGAGCCGGCGCCGAGGATGTGCTCCGGCTCATCCTGGGCGAGGGGATGCGACTCGTCGGTGTCGGGCTGGCGGCGGGGCTCGCAGTCGCGCTCGCCGGCACCCATCTGTTGCGGGGTCTGCTCTACGGCTTGAGCCCCCTCGACCCTGTCACCTTTGTCAGCGTGCCGCTCCTCTTCTCAGTGATCGCGCTGGCGGCCAGCTACTTCCCGGCGCGGCGGGCGACGCGGGTGGATCCTATGGTGGCCCTGCGCAATGAATAACGTAGGGGCGTGGCACCGCCACGCCCGGTTCTCGAATTTCCTGACTGCTGGCGGGCGCGGCGATGCCGCGCCCCTACGGGTGACCCGATGACCACGTTGATCAACGATCTCCGCTATTCCTGGCGCCAACTCCGTCGGACCCCAGGCCTGACGCTGGTGGCCGTGCTGTCGCTCGGTCTGGCGATCGGCGCCAACACAACGGTCTTCACCTGGCTGGAACGGTTCGTGTTCCGCCCCCTGCCGGCGGTCGAGCAATACGATCGCCTGGTTGCCGTGCGGACCCGCGCCCCCGGGGACCAGGAGTGGTCGATCTCCTACCCCTCGTTCCGCGATTGGCGAGCCCAGTCCCGAAGCCTCGATCTCGCGGTCACCCGGTTCTTCCAGGGCGGGCTCAAGGGCGAACGGGGCACCCAGCGGGTGTGGGCCCAGGCGGTCTCAGGCAACTACTTCGACGTGCTCGGCGTGGGCCCCCGGTTGGGTCGTACCCTTCAGCTGGAAGATGAGACCAAGGCGGCGCCGGTCGCCGTACTGGGGTACGGGTTCTGGCGTGACCACTTCGGGGGAGACTCGGGAGTAGTCGGCCGGAGTCTGTCGCTGAATGGCCATCCGATAAGCGTTGTGGGGGTCGCCCCCCCGGAGTTCGGCGGGACGGTGGTCGGTCTCTCGTTCGATCTTTATATCCCGCTGACGATCGAACCCACTCTCACGGCGCGGCCGAGCTGGCTGGAGAACCGGGGCTGGGAGTCGTACGAGGGCGTGGCCCGGCTGCACCAAGGCGTGACCCTGGCCCAAGCCCGGACGGAGCTCGATGGGATCGCCCGCCAAGTGGCCAAGGCCACCGGCGATCCCGACGCCCTGGGCGCCTTGGTGAATCCATTCGGCAACTATGGGGGCCCTGCCGTGCTGCGTCCGGCGTTGCTTGCCCTGCTGGGCATCACCGTCATCGTGCTGCTGATCGCCTGCTCCAACGTGGCCAATATCCTGCTCGCGCGCGCGGTGGCGCGCCGCCGGGAAATCGGGATCCGCCTGTCGCTCGGAGCCAGCCGAACCCGCCTCATCCGTCAGCTCCTCACCGAGAGTCTGATGCTGGCCGTGCTGGCCGGTCTAGTGGGGGTGGGAATGGCGGCGTGGGGACGGGACCTGATGTACAGCTTCGTCCCCGCCGCCCCATTCCCGATTGCGTTCCACATGGAGCTGAACGGCCGGGTGCTGGCCTTCGCCTGCGGCCTGACCGGTTTGACGGCGCTGCTGTTTGGGTTGATTCCCGGCCTCCGGGCATCGCGGCCGGACCTGGTGGCTGCGCTGAAGGACGAGATCGGCGAGGGACGGCCGGGGCGCTGGCGACTGCAGTCCATGCTGATCGTCGGCCAGGTGGCGCTCTCGGTGGTATCTCTGGTCTCGGCGGGACTCTTCATCCGGAGTCTGCACATGAGCCGGGACCTCGACGTCGGCTTCCGCCATCCCGAGCGGGTCCTGCTGGTGTCCAGCGATCTCTCCCTGGCCGGGTACACTGATTCGGCGGCGATCTTAACGATCGGGCGGCTGCTCGATCGCATTCGGGCGCTGCCTGGGGTAGAGGCGGCGGGGGCGGCCAGCATGGTGCCCCTTGGCTTTGGCGGTGGCAGCAGCAGCGGTACCGAGGCCGAGGGCTACCTGCCCGCCGCCGGTGAAAACCTCTCCGTCGAACGGGCCACCGTGACGCCCGGATACTTCGAGGCTATGGGGATCCCGATCCTCCGTGGTCGCGGGTTTGACCAGGAGGACGTCCCCGGCGCGCTCCCGGTGGCGGTGGTGAACGAAGCGTTCGCGGCGC
>JBGPJS010000457.1:0-3580 GCA_041485505.1 Gemmatimonadota bacterium
CGTGCGGCAGGTCCGAGGTGCCGCAAACGCCCGCGTCGGCGGGCGGCCAAGCCGTGGCAGCATCCACGCCGGCGCCGACTACTCCCGACATCCCGAAGCCCGTCACCGCGCCCCCGGCTGCACCCCGGCCCGCTCCGCAGGCACCCAAGCCAGGCGGCCAGAAACCCGCCAACGCGGTGGTCGGTGCGCCGGCGGCCAAGCCGGTCACGGCGGCGTCGCGCGCGGATACGGCCATGACGCCGTCGACAGTTCCCGACCCGGCGCACGATCCCTACCATCCGGCGCCCAGGGACACCGTCTCCATGGATACCTACCTTGGCTGGAAGCAGTTCGAGTTGAACTGTGCCCGATGCCATGGCGAGTTTGGAGTTGGCTCCTCCTTTGCGCCCGCCCTGGTGATATCGCTCAAGGACAACGGCACCATCCCGACGAGAGACCTGTTCATTGCGACCGTCTGCCAGGGGCGGGCGGAAAAAGGGATGCCGTCGTGGTGCGCAGCCGGGCTCGAGATGGACAAGATCCAGAACATCTACTTGTATCTGAAGGGTCGGGCGGACGGAAAGATCGGTCTGGGCCGTCCTGGGGTCCGCGAGGGAGGATGAAATTACTCGCATGAGACCGCAATGGCTGGCCGCGGCACTCGCCGTGGGGATCACGCCCACTCTCGCCTGTGCCCAAGGCGCGTCGGAGCTGGCGTATGTAACCAATGAGGATTCGTACGATCTCACCGTCATCGAGACCACCACCGACAAGGTGATCGCCACCATTCCGGTCGGCACCAGGCCCCGGGGCGTGAAGGTGAGCCCCGATGGACGCACGGTGTATGTCGCGTTGAGCGGCTCGCCGAAATGCCCTCCCAGTATGCCGGATGAGGAATGCGAAAAGTTGCAGTCCGATAAGAGCAAGGACGGGATCGCCGTGGTGGACGTGGCGGCGCGCAAGGTGACGCAGGTGCTCCCGGGCGGCTCCGACCCGGAGCAGTTCGACGTGAGCCCGGATGGCACTCGACTCTACATCTCCAACGAGGACGCGGGCACCGCCTCGGTGGTGGACCTGCACACCGGGACGATCGTGAGCACGACCAAAGTTGGGGCGGAGCCGGAAGGAGTGCGGCTGAGCCCGGACGGCCGGCTGGTCTACGTCACCGCCGAGAGCGATACCGCGATCGCCGTCCTGGACAGCCGGAGCGGTCGGGAGCTGGCTCGGATCAAGGTGGGACTTCGGCCGCGCGACGTGGCCTTCACTCCGGACGGCTCCCGCGCCTATGCCACCGCCGAGGTGGGTGGCACCGTCTCGGTCATCGACGTGGCAGGGAACCGGGTGCTCAGCGTAATTCAGATGCCGAAAGACGCCCGCCCGATGGGGGTGAGGGTCTCCGCCGATGGCAAGCGGGTCTACGTCGCCACCGGCCGCGGAGGCACCGTGGAGGTCATTGACGCAACCAGCAATCAGATCGTCGGGTCGGTGCAGGTGGGTAAGCGGCCCTGGGGAATGGCGCTGACGGGAGACGGACGGAAGCTCTACACCGCGAACGGACCGTCCAACGATGTGTCCGTGGTGGACACCAGGACCCTGAGGGTGATCGCGACGATTCCGGCGGGGAAGATTCCCTGGGGTGTGGCCATCGGGAAAGCGGTGAGCGGTAAGCAGTGAGCGGTTCGGTCTCTTGACGGACCCGGCGCCCGACGGTACGGTAAGAGCAAGAGTGAGGCGATGGAGTTCGCCCTGAACCACCGCCCCCATGGCGGTTGATGACTCCTGTTCGGCTCCGGCCGGACAGGAGCTTTTCGTTGAGGGGAGTCCCGATGAGAAATTGCCGGTGACCGGACCGTTATCCGATGCGCTCGATGCGCTCGATGCGCTCGCTCACCTCGCGCGATACGCCGGCGTGGATCGAATTGCCGACGAGGCCACCACCCTGGCCGAACGCATCGGTGATGGGCGATGCTACGTCGCCTGTGTCGGCCAGTTCAAACGCGGCAAGTCCACGCTCATTAATGGGCTCCTCGACACCGCGGTGCTCCCGACCGGTGTCCTACCGGTGACGTCGGTCCCCACAATCGTCAGGCATGGCCCGCTTCGCGCGCGGATCTGTCTTGCGAGGCAGGAATGGGTCGACATCGCGCCGGAGGATCTCGCGGCCCATGTCACGGAGGAGGGGAATCCGGGGAACCGGCAGGGCGTCCTTTCGGTCGAAGTGTTCCTGCCGAGCCCACTCCTCGCCTCTGGTCTGTGCCTGGTGGACACACCGGGCCTGGGTTCCGTCTTCGAGGCCAATAGGGCCGCAACTCGGAAATTCATTCCGCACATCGACGCCGCGATCGTGGTACTCGGCGCCGATCCCCCGATTTCCGGTGAGGAGCTGGAAGTCAGCCTCGAGGTCAATCGCCACACCGAGCGCCTGCTCTTCGTACTCAACAAGTCGGATCGCGTGAGTCACGAGGATCGTGCCGAAGCGGTTCGATTCACCCGCCGGATCCTTGAACAGCGGTTGGGCCGGCCGGTCACAGAGGTGTTCGAAGTCAGCGCGCTGCGAGCGGGGCGGGGTGAAGCCGATGAGAACTGGAGCAGGCTTGTCCGGAGCGTGGAAGCGCTCGCTGCCTCCACGCTGCCGGCGATCCTGGAACGCACCGCCAATCGCGGTCTTGGCCGCCTGGGAAATCAGCTCGCCTCGGTGCTCGAAGAGCGACGAATAGCGCTGCTCCGTCCGCTCGAGGACTCGGAACAAAGAGTCGAATCCATTGCGGCAGTGGCCGCCTCAGCCGAGCGATCGCTCCAAGACCTCGAGCCCCTCTTCACGGCGGAACAGCGCCGACTCTCACATTTCTTTGAGTCCCGGCGGCAAGCCTTCCTGGCGGAGACGACGCCCGCCGCCCTTGCCGCGCTGAACCAACAGCTCTCCGGCCTCGGGCCCAGCCCGGCGCGCCGGCGACGATTGCAGGCTCTCGAACTGGCGCACGCCGAGGCACGACGCCGGTTGGAGCCTTGGCTCGACACCTCGGAGCGGGTAGTGGAAAGCGCCTACCAGGATGCAGTGGAGCGATTCGTGGACTGGGGGAAGGAACTCCTCGTCTACCTCATGGACGCCACCGGTAGAGCGCCTCAGCAGTTGGAATGGACGAACGGAATGCAGGGGAGTCTTCGCAGTGGGCGCCGATTCCAGTTTCACGACATGCTGCACCTGAGCGTTCTGGCCTCACCACGGCGGTGGCTTGCCGACCAGCTCCTCCCGTCACGGTTGTCCCGTCGCCGGATCGACGAGGACGCCAGACGCTACCTCGAAGTTCTGCTCGAGGTGAACGCTTCTCGGGTCCAGGGGGATCTGGCAGAACGGGTGTTCCAGAGTCGGCAAGAACTGGAGAGGGAAGTTCGAGCCATCTTCCGGGAGGCAGCGCAGACGGCGACGGAGTCGCTGCTGATGGCTCGGGCAGCGAGGACACGGGGTGATTCTGTGGTAAGAGAGGAGCAGTCACGTATCGCCGAACTCCAACGGCGGCTGCGCACCGTAGTGGAGTCCACGGGAGAGGGACTCACCGTCAGCGGCCCGGATTCAGGGTCCGCCCCGGCCTCAGATTGAAGC
>JBGPJS010000458.1:0-3574 GCA_041485505.1 Gemmatimonadota bacterium
CTTCCTTCAGCAGCTCCGTTCGTGACACCAGGTTCCCGCGACGCTGGGCCAGGATATTGAGCAGGTCGAATTCGAGCGGGCTCAGTTCGATTTCCGCCCCGCCCACCGAGACTCGCCGCCGATCTCCATCAACCTCAAGGTCACCACAGCGAGTGATTCCACCCGGGTTCCTCGGCTGGGTACGCCGCAACAATGCGTCGACCCGCGCGAGAAATTCCAGCACGCCAACCGGCTTCACCACGTAGTCGTCGGCGCCGAGGCGGAACCCCTGGACCTTGTCCACCTCTTCGCCCCGCGCCGTCAGGATGAGGATCGGCATCTCGTGCCCGGACCGGCGCACCTGCCGGAGGACCTCGTAGCCAGTCATCTCCGGCAGCATCAGGTCCAGCACGACGAGATCCGGCGCCGACTCCCGGGCCAGCGCCAGGCCCTCCCTGCCGCTCTCGGCGTGCAGCACTTCGTATCCTTCCACCTCGAGCGAAGTACGCAACCCGAACGCGAGGTCGAGATTGTCCTCGACCAGCAGGACGCGTCTCACGCTACGGCACCTGCCGCGGAAGGAAGTTCTATCACGAACCGGGCGCCGCCGGTGTCGGCATCCTCCACCCAGGTACTGCCACCCATGTCGCCGGCGAGCGACCGGACCACCGCGAGCCCGATGCCACTGCCCGCAATGGCCGAACGGGCCTCGCGCTGCAGGCGATAGTATCCCTCCCACACTCGCTCGCGTTCGTCCAGGGGGATACCGGGACCCTGGTCGCTCACCCGGATACGGGTGCGGCCGTTCTCCCCCTGGGTATCCACCGAAATGGTCTGGCCACGCGGTCCGTATTTCACCGCGTTGTCCAGCAGGTTGAGCAGGATCTGTCGCAGGGCGCTTCGATCCGCGCGCACGGAAGACTGCGCCGTCACATCCATGATAAGGGTGACCTCGCGGGTCGCCGCCAACGGACGGAACGCGTCGAAGGTCTCCTCGATGACTCCCTGGAGCGGCAACGCCTCGAGCTCCAGCCGGGGCCGCTGGGCATTCGAGCGCGAGAACTGGAGGACGTTTTCCACCAGCCGGATCAGGCGCCGGGTTTCCTGCTGGATGATGTCGATCGAGCGCCGCCGCTCGTCCCCGGACCGGAGCCGGCCGAGCTTGAGGAGATCCGCGAAGAGGAGTATCTGCGAGAGCGGTGTCCGCAACTCGTGCGAAACGTTGGAGACGAAATCCGAGCGGATCGCGAGAAGCTCGTACTCCCGGCGGATCTGCAGCAGTGCCGTCACCACCAGCAGGGTGCTCAGGCCGAGAAGTCCCAGCGCCAATGGAGTCGGTGAGCTGGGAATTCCGCCGATCACCAGGCGCTTGGCGATCTCCGGCCGCAGTTGGAGATCCAGCGTAACATCACCGAATTCCGGGCCGAGCTTCGCCGAGCCGTGGTAAGGCGATACGTACTTGATTGCGGTGGCGTACAGGGGCCGGCCCTGCGCCCCGCTGACCGACACCGAGTACAGAGAGTCAGCCGGAAGGTCGGCCGTCAGCGCGGGAGGTAGCGCGCGCTCTTTCTCGATCACCCGGCGGAACGGGGAATTCTCTCCGCCAAGACAGGCCGAGAACCCGCGCACTCCGTAGCCGCTGGGGGCCCGGAACGAGCCGATAAAGAATCCGTCGAATCGCGTCGCGGGCGCGCGAATGTAGCGGAACCTCCAACCCACCTCTTCGAGCAGGCTCATCGCGTTCCGCAGCGTGTCGGCCAGGAACGTGGATTCGGCCGAGGTCAGGCGCGTCCCGGTGACCTTGAGCGGAGCACCTCCCACCTGCTCGAACGAGACCGATCCGTCCGCGCAGGTGGTACCCGAACGGATCGACTTTGAGGAGGGTGGCCAGGAGGTGAAAGCCTCGGCGACCGCCCCACCCAGCTGCCGGTAGCTCTGCGACGCCAGGATAAAGGCGCCGAACTGGGCATAGTCTTCCAGCGCCCGTTGCGCGGTTACCCGGTGCCGGCGCGCAGTCTGGATCGCCTGCCAGGCGAGAACGGCGGCCAGCACCAGGCTCAGGACGAGCAGCCCCGCCATGATCGCGGGGCCACGCCGGGTGACGGCGGGTCGAGAGCTGCTGGTGTCAGGATTCATCGTGAGACCTTCGACGACAAACTAGCCCCCCGTCCTCCCTCGCACACGCCCGCCCGGGGACCTTCACACTCCCGTAACATTTCTGCACTGAAACTCCACGGTTCGCACGCCCAGCGGTTGCCCGTCCGGCCATACCGTGATGGCCATGAAGACTCCCACGATGCTCTTCCTGCTGGTGACCATGGCCACCGGCGTGCACGCCCAGGGCACCGGGCAATTCGTCCTCTCCCGCGTAGCCGGGCCGATCCATCTCGACGGTGTCCCCGGAGACACCGGCTGGGCGACCGTCGCCCCGCTGCCTCTCACGATGTTCACTCCCACGTATCGCGGGACACCCACCGAGCGGACCGAGATCCGGGTGGCCTACGACGACAACTATCTCTACGCCGCGGGCTGGTTCTACGACTCGCGCCCGAAGCAGATCCGGATCAACTCACTCTATCGTGATCGCTGGAGCGGAGATGATACCTTCGCCCTGCTGCTCGACCCGTTCAACGACAACGAGACCGGTCTCTGGTTCTACACCAACCCCGCCGGCGTCCGGATGGATGCCAGCATCAGTTCGGATGCCCGCAGCTTCAACGACAGTTGGAACGGGGTGTGGGACGTGGCGACCCGGGTGACCGACGAGGGGTGGTTCGTCGAAATGCGGATCCCCTTCTCCACCCTGGGATTCCAGGAGCGAGACGGGCAGGTGGTCATGGGACTCACCGTCACCCGGCTCATCGCACGCAGCAACGAGCGGGTCACTTTCCCGGCGATCGACCCGCGCTACGAGTTTCGCCAGCCGTCGGTCATGCAGAAGGTCGTCCTCAAGGGCGTGACGCCACACCACCCGGTGTATGTCACGCCTTACGTGCTGAGCGGGGTGAACCGCACTACCGCGGTGGCTCCGGGAGCGCTCGCATATAGCAGCAACGACCAGTTCGTCCGCGAAGCCGGCGGGGATCTCAAGTACGGCCCGTCCGACAATTTTCACCTGGACCTCTCCTTCAATACGGACTTCGCCCAGGTCGAAGCGGACGATCAGCAGGTCAATCTCACCCGCTTCCCGCTCTTCTTCCCGGAGAAACGCCAGTTCTTCCAGGAACAGGTGGGCGTCTTCGACTTCGACCTCGGGTCGGGCGGGAGATTGTTCCACAGCCGCCAGATCGGCTTGGCACCAGACCGCACACCCATCCGGATGCTCGGCGGCGGGCGCGTCATTGCCCGAACCGGCGGATGGGACCTCGCCGCGCTCGACGTACAGACCGACAGCCGTGGAACGGTGCCCTCGGAAAACCTGGGCGTAGCCCGGTTCAAGCGGCGAGTCCTGAATCCGTTCTCCTACGCCGGCGGGATGCTCACCAGTCGTCTCAAGAGCAGCGGCGGGTACAATGTGGCGACGGGCGTGGACGGATACTTCCGGATGTTCGGCAACGATTACCTGACCCTTCGAACCGCCGGCACCTTCGACGAC
>JBGPJS010000459.1:0-3568 GCA_041485505.1 Gemmatimonadota bacterium
CGGCCCAGACCCGATAGCGGTACTTCCCAATGTCTTCCTTGCACGGTGGCGCCAATTCCTCGGCCCTGGTGAAGGCTGAATCGGCGCCGACCACGTCACCTTTCTGGAGATAGATCCGGCCCAGATAATACCAGGCCGGCGCGATCTTGGCCTGACCGGAGTTGGTGATGGCATCGATGATGACGCGCTGGCCGTCATTCAGCGCCCGCGTCTGAATCTCCGGCACGGTGGCCTCGATGGCGGTCTTTAGATACGTCTTGCCGCTGCCGACCCGGAAATCCCCCCCCTTCAAGGGACAGATTGCGTCGATGAACTTGGTATCCAGGGCTCCCTTGACGCGATTGGTAATTCCGTCCTGCTGTGCCGCGAGCGGAACCGAAACCGCCGCAAACAGAAGTCCGCCCAACATGACCTTCCTCATTCCCGCTCCTGGTTCAGTGTCTGGGGTCCGCGCGGCACCGTGCCGGCGACCAGTTCCAGCGCGCGCCGCTGCACCTCGCGCGCCAATTCATGCGCGGGGCGCCCCAGCTGGCGCGCCGCCGAAGTGATGTCCTCGTATTCCGGTTTGATGCGGGGGCCGCCAGGGGATTCGAGCACCTTGACTCGGACCGTGACCCCGGCGGCCGCCTCGATGTCGAGTTGCCGGCGAGGCAGCGTAACCCGTTCCGCCGTCCACCGGCGCACACCCGCGGTCGTGCTGTGCAGGAAGAGTGCCTCGGTCACCCGCTCAACCACGCCGGTGTCCGCGATCACCTCGAGGCGGAATCCGATGCGGCCCTTCTTGGTCTGGGTACTCCAGATGTGCACGTCGAGTGCGCCTGCGCTGAAGAGGGCCTCCCGAAGTGGCTCGAGATACTCCGGGCTCAAATCGTCCAAATCCGTGGACAATGTCACCACTTCGCCGGCCTCGGCGACAGGCTCCACCAGGAGCAGTCGGAGCGCGTTGGGATAGTGATCCGGGTCCCGCGTCCCTGCTCCCCAGCCACTGGTGATTCCCCGCCAGCGGGCCGGTGGCGGCCCAGCAGACAGCACCCTGAGCAGGACTGCCCCGGTCGGGGTCGTGGCCTCTCCGGTCACCGGACCGTTGGGTCCCACCTCGAGGCCCTCGAGGAGGAGCGCGGTGACCGGTGCGGGTACCGCCATGGCACCATGCGCCATCCGGATCCAGCCACTTCCCACCGCGACCGGCCGATGATAAATCCGCTCGATGCCGAGCTGCTCAAAGCCTTCGATACCACCGACGATGTCCACCAGCGCATCCATGGCCCCCACCTCGTGGAGGGCGACTTCCTCCGGGGGTACCCCGTGGATCTGGCCTTCGGCCTGGCCCAGCAGGCGGAGTGCCTGCACCGCCCGCTCCCGGACCCATGGGGAGATCGGGGCCCGCTCCACGATGGCAATCAGCTCGCCCACATGCCGATGGGGCACCTGCGCGTGAGGGTGGGCGTGGTCGGGTCCGTGGGCATGCCCGTGTGAGTGGTCGTGATGAGGGGTCTCGTGAGGATGAAAGTGATCGTTGTCGTGGACGACGTCGTGGGGGCCTTCCGTCTCCCCACCGGGTAGCCGCACCGTGACCTTGGTGCAAGCGATCCCACAGCGCTTGACCCCTTCAACCTGAACCGTCACATCCGGAAAACCCAGACGCGCCGGGAGCCCCCGAAGCCACGGCTCCCCACAGCCCACGGCAAGTAGGGAGCCGAGCAACATGTCGCCGCTGACACCGGCGGAGGGATCGATGATCGCAAGACGGCCCTGTAACATCGACTGGAATATCACCTGCTGTCAGGTCGCTAGCAAATCGGCGGGCACCCGATAGAGCCACCCGGCGCCGGTGTTGAACACGATTACGCGCTCCGTGGCATGAAGGAGTCCGCGTTCTCGCAACTGCTCGGCCGCCGCCAGCGCCGCCCCACCTTCCGGGGAGACGTCAATCCCTTCCAGAGCGGACACCGTTCGGGCAACCGTCACCAGCTTTTCATCGCTCACCGCGACCGCGGCGCCGCCGCTCTCGCGCAGCGCTTGGAGGATGAGCCGGTCTCCCAGCGGGCCGGGTACCCGGAGTCCGCTCGCCACGGTCCACGGGTCGGACCAGGGGACGCAACACTCTGCCCCTTTCTCGAAGGCCCGTACCACAGGCGCGCAACCCTCCGCCTGCACCGTGAACATCCTGGGAAGCGCCCCTTCGACCCAGCCGGCATCGAGTAACTCGCGGAACACTTTCCACATGCCGATGAGCCCGGTGCCCCCGCCGGTGGGGTAGATGATCGCATCGGGCAGGGTCCAGTCCAGCTGCATCGCGATCTCGAGTCCCAGTGTCTTCTTGCCCTCGATACGGTAGGGTTCACGCAGGGTGGAGAGGTCCATCGCCCCGGTCTCCCCACCCCAGGCGCGAGCGGCCTTGCCGCAGTCCCCGATGTGGCCGTCGAGCAGGATCAACTCCCCACCGAAGGCGACGATCTGCGCCAGGATCGCCGGCGGAGTAGACGATGGTGCATAGATCCTGGCAGTCGCCCCGGCTCGAGCGGCGTACGCGGCGGCGGAGACGCCGGCGTTTCCCGCCGTCGGGATCACGAATCGGTTAGCGCCCGCGGTCACCGCCCGGGTGATCGCCGCGCTCAGCCCCCGCGCCTTAAAAGATCCGGTGGGATTGCACCCTTCGTCCTTGAGCCACAGTTGCTCCAACCCGAGCGCATTCCCGGCGCGGTTGAGCCGGAGCAGTGGTGTGTCGCCCTCGCCGAGCGAAACCGGCTCCTCCTCGGCGGTCAGCGGAAGGAAAGGGCGGAAGCGCCACATCCCGTGCCCTCGCCGCACTTCGGCCCGCTGAACGATCCCCGGCTTTCGATCCGGGTAGCGCACCAACCAGGGCTGGCCGCACTCACAGACGGTCGGCAGCCCTTCCGGCCCGCGGCTGGCGCCACAGGCAGAGCACTCGAGGACCCAATCCATTCTTCCGGTCAGGCCTGGAGGAAACGCACGGCCAGCTGCTCCAGCCGATCGTTGCCCCGAGCCCGCGCGTGCTCCAGAATGCGCTCGACCGCCGGCTTGAGCGCGGGATCGCCCCAGCGGTAGCCGGTGGCTGCCTCAGCACCCATCGAATCTCCGACGTTGGCGCCGTCGAGCAGGGCCCAGGCACTGGCATCGAGGTACCCGGGATCGTCTCGCGGGGGGAGCGAATAGCGCCGCCCCGAATTGTCCCCCTCTCCCGCGTCTTCCTTGACGAATGCGCGGCTCATTCAGCGATCGGTCAACACGACAAATTGGAGCCCGCCTCCGGGCTGATCCAAGAGGACGACCGTGCGGGACTGCCCATCCGCTACCGGAATGGCACCGGTGGCAAGCAGGGTGTCGGTCTGCCCTTGGGGGGTAACCACGACGGTCCAGTCTCCCGGAGTGCTCTGCAGGTAGGGGGAGGCCGCGCGATACGGGAACGGGAACATGATGGTGATAAGGGTCTGGAAATCGGGCTGAGTGCGCCACACGTCGACGTCGGGCGCCTGGGTGGCGAAGTGCACCACCCTGAGCTTGCTGAATCCGGCCGGCGCCACCACGCCGGTATCGGTGAGGACGA
>JBGPJS010000460.1:0-3560 GCA_041485505.1 Gemmatimonadota bacterium
CCTGGGCCCACTTGTAGATGGTCTGAGGGGTGAGACGCAGGTACTCCGCAACTTCCTCGAGCGTCATGATCTCGTTCGCGGTGGCCTTGCGGTCGTTGTCCCGGCTGCTCACGGCCGCCGTGCCCCCGCGCCGGAAGAATCCCGGCCGGGTTGGAGCAGCTCCTCCACGGCGCCGGAGCGGGCCGACGGCGAGGCGGGGATCGTCAGGGTGGTGTCTCCCGCAAACAGCTTCTTCACCGAATAGATCACCGCCGCGTAGAAATTTCCTTCGTACCGTCCGAAGACCTGGAACGGCTGGTTCCGGTCGCCCAGGAAGGGCCGAAGGTTCCACGCCATCTGCACGCCGACAAAGCCGAAGATCACCGCCCAGACCCGCACGATGGTCAGCGCCTTCCGGGGATAGACCCCCCGCTTCTCGCAGACCACCGCAAGCCCATCATGCAATGCGTACATCCCGAAGAGCCCGCAGACGAACACGATGGCGATGTGGAGCAGATGCTGAAAGTAGTAATTCGCGCCGGTGATGAGGAAGAAGGCGGGGATCGGGATGAATGCAGCCAGGAGCACCGTGGTGAGCGAGAGCGCGCCGGCGACCAGTACCGCGAGCTGCAGCAGCTTGAGCCGCGAGCCCAGTAACACCTGCACGACGAAGAAGGCAGGGAAGCAGACCGCGAAGCTGGCGAGGAAAAGGAGCGGCAGCTTGACCCCGGCCGAGATGGCCTGAAGGGCCCCGGAGTAGGCCCCGGCCATCGCGCCGTAGAGTGCCGAGAGTGTGAGGAGTGTCGCCAGCGAGTAGCGGAGCTTGCGGCCCAGGTCGACCCCTTCGACGACCTCCTCGAAGAAGCGTTCCCGGTCGCTGAGCAGCGCGGAAAGGAAGTCGGAGTAACTCGCGATGGGTGGGGTGGGGGAGTTCGCGGTGCTGGCGGTCATGGGGTCTCCTGGTCGCCTCAGTATTGGCTCCACTGCCTATTTTGTCAAGTATGTTACTGTTTACTACTGTTTCATATCCATTCGGACGAGACTCCTCTCCGTCCCGCCGTGCATCTTGTCGAGGGGGCGGTTCCGGTGGATATTCAGC
The DNA here is from genome assembly GCA_041485505.1 of Gemmatimonadota bacterium. Classification (GTDB taxonomy): domain Bacteria; phylum Gemmatimonadota; class Gemmatimonadetes; order Gemmatimonadales; family GWC2-71-9; genus JBDUEA01. The sequence goes on from JBGPJS010000460.1 coordinate 1,079, forward strand.
GCCCGTTTCCGGTTCACGCCTCACCCAAGCGATTCATGCATCCTCTCCTCATTGCCGACAAGCGCCCGGCCGGCACCGGCACGATCAACGTCATCGAACCGAGCCGAGGCCTGCCTTTCGCGGAAGTGGCCAGCGCGGGAGCGGCCGACGTCGACGCGGCTGTCGCCGCGGCCAAGGCCGTCTTTCCCCACTGGTCGGGCTTTACGGCGGTGGCCCGAGCCGATCTGCTGTTCAAATTCGCGGACCTGGTTCGGGCCCACGCCGAGGAACTGGCGACGCTGGAAACCCGCAATGTGGGCAAGCCGATCGGGGACGCGCGCTGGGAAGCCAACCACGTGGCCGACACGCTGCGCTACTACGCCGGCGCCGCGGACAAGTTCTTCGGCGAAACGATCTCGGTGAAGAAGGGCGGGCTCGATCTGACCCTCCGCGAGCCCCTCGGTGTGGTGGGACTCATCGTCCCCTGGAACTTCCCGATGGTCATCGCCACTTGGAAGCTCGGCCCGGCCCTCGCCTGCGGAAACACGGTCGTGATCAAGCCGGCGAGCCTGACCCCGGTGACGGCGCTCCGACTGGGCGAACTGGCCCTGGAGGCCGGACTCCCGCCCGGTGTGGTGAATGTGATCCCGGGTCCCGGTAATAAGATCGGTCCCATGCTCTCGGCCCACGCCGACATTGCCAAGATCGCGTTCACCGGGGAGACCGCGACCGGCCGCGAGATCATGGCCACCGCGGCCCAGACCATCAAGCGGGTCTCCCTCGAGCTGGGCGGGAAGTCCCCCAATATCGTCTTCGGGGACGTGAACGTGGAGGAGGCGGCGAGACATGCGGTGAATTCGGTCTTCGCCAACGCGGGGCAGGACTGCTGTGCCCGTTCGCGGGTGATCGTGGAGAGAACGATCTACCAGAGCCTGGTCGATGCGATGGCCGCCGCGGCGAACGCGATGGTCGTGGGCGATCCGCTGGACGAAAAGACCGAGATGGGCCCGTTGGTGTCCTCCAACCAGCGGGAGCGAACCCAGTCCTACATCGCGCTGGCACACAAGGAAGGGGCTCGCCACATCTGTGGCGGTGAACCGTTGGATCGCCCGGGCTACTTCATGCGCCCCGCCGTCTTCGCCGACGCCAAACCGAAGATGCGGATCGTGGACGAGGAAATCTTCGGACCGATGGTGGTGGTGATCCCGTTCGACACCGAGGAGGAGGCCGTCGCCATCGCCAACGACAGCATCTACGGCTTGAGCGGCTCCCTCTGGACCAACGACCTCAAGCGCGGACTCCGGGTCGCCAAGGCGGTCCGCACCGGTGTGCTTTCGGTCAACTCTTCCTCCAGCGTCCATCTGCAGGCTCCCTTCGGCGGGTTCAAGCAGAGCGGATTGGGCCGGGAGCTGGGGATGCACGCGATGGAGCACTATACCGAGATGAAGAACATCTATTTCGAAACCGCGTGAGCAGTAAGCAGTGAGCAGGAAGCAGGCGTTGGAGGGGCGGGTCCCGCTCACTGCTTACCGCTCACTGTTCACTGCTCACCCTACCGGGAGCCATCCGTGAACACCCTCCCAATCGCCACTCTCGAGAAGATGGTCGCCGACGGCTCCATCGATACCGTGCTCACCGTCTTCCCCGACCTACAGGGGCGACTGGCCGGTAAGCGGTACACCGGCCGCACTTTCCTGTCGCAGGCCCGCCACGGCTGGGAGGGATGCGACTACCTCCTCGGCTGCGACATCGAGAACGAGCCACTCCCCGGCTACAAGTCCTTCTCCTGGGAGCTGGGCTACGGGGACTTCGTGATCCAGCCCGATCTCGGCACCCTGGTGGTGGTACCCTGGCTCGACAAGACGGCCCTGGTGCTCGGCGATGTCGAAGGGAAGGACCACAAGCCAGTGCCGGTGGCGCCCCGCCAGGTGCTCAAGGCGCAGGTCGATCGGGCGCGCGCCGCGGGGATCACCGTCCGGGTCGCGTCCGAGCTTGAGTTCTACGTCTTCAACGACACCTATGAGCAGGCTTTCGACAAGGGCTATCGGCAACTTGACACGGTGGGCCGCTACATCGAGGACTACCACATCCTCCAGACCACCAAGGAAGAGAAGCTGATGCAGGCGCTTCGGCGCTACTTCGATGAGCTGGGGTTCGAGGTAGAGAACTCGAAGGGGGAGTGGGGACCGGGACAGGAAGAGCTCAACCTGGGCCACGCCGAGCCCGTGGAGATGGCCGACCGCCACAGCGTGTTCAAGCACGGGATCAAGGAGGTGGCGGCGCTGATGGGCAAGTCGATCACCTTCATGGCCAAGTGGAACACCAGCTACGCCGGAAGCTCATTCCACCTCCACAGCTCCCTCTGGGACGCCCAGACCGGCGAGCCGCTGGGCTGGGACAAGAATGGTCCCGCCCACATGTCGAAGACATTGCAACACTGGGTGGCGGGTCAACTCGCGATGGGACAGGCGTTCAGTGTGTGTTATGCCCCCTACGTGAACAG
>JBGPJS010000461.1:0-3553 GCA_041485505.1 Gemmatimonadota bacterium
ATGAATCCAGTGACACGGATTGCCCGGCACGCACGCCTCACCAGCTACAACTACCGCGACCTTGCCGGTCCGCCGTTTCTGATCCTGTTCATCAACTCGATCTGCAACATGAAGTGCGAGCATTGCTTCTACTGGACCAGCCTGAACAAGCGGGACGACCTGAGCAAGGATGAAATCTTCGCGCTCTCCCGTTCGCTGGGCCATATCGAGAATCTGAACCTCTCCGGTGGCGAACCCTTCATCCGCAAGGAGTTCTCCGAGATCTGCCGGCAGTTCATCCGGCACAACGGCGTGAAGCAGATCTACGTCCCCACCAACGGCTATTACACCGAGAAGACCATCAAGGCCATCTCGGAGACGCTGCAAGAGCCGAGTCTGGATCTGTTTGTCGCCGAGATCTCGCTGGACGGGATGCCGGAGTTCCACGACAAGTTCCGGGTGGCCAAGAACTCCTTCAAGAAGGCCATGGAAACCTACGACGCGCTGGCCCGCCTGCAGGAGCAGGACCCACGTCTTCGGATCCACTCGATCGCGACCGCAACCCATGTCAACATGGACGAGATCAAGCGGCTGACCACGTATCTGTACCAACGCTGCCCCAAGATGGACCATCACAACCTGGCCATCATTCGGGGCGACCGGAAAAACCCCACGCTGCAGGGCCCCGTCCTCAAGCAGTACGAAGAGCTCTACGAGTACATCCGGCGGCTCTGGGCCCCTCGTGAGACCGGTCGCATGGGGTCGTCGGTGGAGCCGATGCTGCAGTGGGCCAAGGTCGAGACGGTCAAGCAGTCCCGTCAGGTGGTACCCTGCCGGGCCGGCCATCTCTCGGGCGTGGTGTACGCCAACGGGGACGTCAGCCTCTGCGAGATCCACAAGCCCATCGGCAACCTGCGCCAGAAGTCGTTCCCCGAGATCTGGCATTCCGAGGAAGCGAAGAAGCTGCGGGCATCGATCGCCCGGAAGGATTGCTACTGCACGACCGAAGTGTTCATGTGGTCGAGCATCACCTACCAGCCGGTGCAGCTGGCCCGGGCGCTGGTAGCCGGCAAGGTCTGGCAGAAGCCGCTGCCCCTGCTCCCCGAGGAGCGGGTGCCGGTGACCCTGGCGGACGGACCCCAGGCCGGCGTGCCGGATGCGGGTGAATCGGCGGAAGCGGTCGTCTGACCCGGCCTTACCCCCGGCCCAGGTGAGCCCCGCACGGCCTGCCGCTCACCCGGTTCCCTCGGTCTGAGACCCCCGATGCCCCGACGCGCGATCCAATGGCGGCTGTTCCTGACGTGCTGGTTGGTGTACACCGTCCACTTCGCCACCGATTTCGTTCGGGAGCACTACCTGGTCGTCAGCATGGTGGAGGACCACTCCTTCCGGCTCGACAAGTACTACGGCCTGCACGTCGACATTTTCCAGAACCCACCCGACGCCCCCCACGGCGGGGCCCACCATGGGGCCAATCCGGGCATCTCCATGCTCGCCGCGGTCCCCTATTTCTTGCTGCGACCGGCCGTGGACCTGATCGTCCGCCGCGAGCTCGAGGCCCGGGCCCAACATCCGGACACCGCGATCGTGTACAACGACAGTCGCCCCCGACGGGTGGAATTCTACCACGAGATCCGAAGCCGGGGCCTCGACCTGCGATTCGGCCTGATCAACCTCATCACCGAAGCAACCTGCATGGCTCCGCTGGTGGCGTGGTCTGCGGTATTGCTGTTCCAGCTGCTGGCCGGCCTTCGGCTTTCCGAGAAGAGTTCCCTCGCGCTGTCCCTGCTCTATGCCTTTGGCACTCCGACCTTCTTCCGCGCCGGGTTCCTCAACCAGAATGAGGCCATCGCCGTCTTCTCGCTGGCGGCGTTCGTGCTCCTGTGGAACCCGGAGGAGCGAAGCCAACTCTCCTTGCGGGCCCGATTCCTGATGGCCGGAGGCCTGGGGGGTCTCTCTCTGCTCAACGACTACAGCGGCGGGCTGGCGCTCGGCCTGCTGGGCCTCTACGCTCTGGTCCGCCGACACGACAGTGTGAGCTGGGGACGGGCCCTGCGCGACTCGCTGTGGTACGGGCTCGGCGCGGTGGGACCGATCCTCCTGCTTTGGTATTACCAGTGGGCCAGCTTTGGAAATCCCTTCTTCCCGCCCCAGCACTGGATGGCCCCGGTCAAGTGGATTGACGTCGGCTACAAGGGAGTCGGTGGCTTTACCCCGGCGCTCTTCCAGATGCTCCTGGCCGATCCCCGGTTCGGGCTGTTCGTGACCGCGCCGCTCTTTCTGCTCGGCCTCGCCGCGCCCTGGATCTGCCGCCGGCGCTCCAGCTTCGTCCCGCTTCGGGAGGTGCTCTTCTGCCTGGGATTCTCGCTGGCGTTCGTGCTGTTCTTTTCCTGCGTTCAATACACCCGGCTGCAGTACGTCACCGGGATCCGGTATCTCGCCCCGGCGTTTCCGTTCCTGTTTCTGGCGACCGCGGTGACCCTGGTCCGGCTGCCCCGGGCCCTGATCTGGGCCGTAACGATCGTCTCGCTCGCCCTCTCGTGGAGTCTGGCGATGGTGCGGAGTCAGGGATCGGTGGTGGAGAATCTCGAGCGGGTCTTGTTCGGCGGGTTTCAGCTCCCCTGGCTCACCGTCCTCGGTAAGACCGCCAGCCAGTACGCCCCCTGGCTGGGGAGCGTCTCGCCGCTGCCTGTCTTCGTCCTGTTGGGCACGGTGATCTACGGCCTCTGGAAGATTCGGCGTCCCTGGGACCGCCCCGATGCCGGTGAAGCGGCCGCCTGAAGTCGGTTCACGGGACCGTGGCGGCCCCGGCGACCGTTGAGGTTTCGGCGACGGCGCGGGTCAGTAGCGAACGCAGTCGCACCAGTTGGCGCCGGTTGTCGTCGGTCGCCGCCAGGTTGGACGCTTCCTGCGGGTCCGCCCGGTAGGCGTACAGCTCCTCGTGGCCATCCCCGTCGAGGATGTAGTGAAGATCTTGGTCGATGATTGACTTCATGGGCCCACGACTGTTCCGGAAGGCAGAGTCCACGTTGATCCCCTGGGTAACCTCGGAGACCGCTGCACTCCGAGTGGTGTCCCCGGAGGCGCCCCACAGACCGGCCAGCGACGCCCCCGGGAGTTCCGGGCGGTGATCCACTCCGGCGAGATCGAAAACGGTCGCGGCGAGGTCGCGGAGCGAGACCACCTCCGTCACCCGGCGCCCAGCCGGAACGTGGCCGGGATAGCGGATTATCAAGGGAACGTGGAGGAGGGGCAGGTAGAGGCTGTTGGCGTGGCCGGTCAGATGGTGCTCCCCGAACTGCTCGCCGTGATCCGAGGCGATGATCACGAGGGTACGGTCGAGCAGCTTCCGGCGCTCGAGTTCCTCCAGGACACCCCCCACCTCGTGGTCCAGGTAGGCGATGGCTCCATCGTAGAGGTCCATCTTCTCTCCCGAAGAACCGAATCGGGTTCGGAACTGGGCCGGGGACCGATAGGGGCCGTGGGCATCGAAGTAATTGAGGAAGACGAAAAACGGGTGGTCTCCGACCCCTTGCTGCCAATCGAGGAAGGCCGAAGAAACCCGATCAGCGTC
>JBGPJS010000462.1:0-3549 GCA_041485505.1 Gemmatimonadota bacterium
CGCGAACTTCTCGACTACGTTCTCGCCGAAGGCCGCAAGGACTACACCGTCCAGCGCTACAAGGGCCTGGGCGAAATGAACCCGATCCAGCTCTGGAGCACGACCATGGACCCCGCCAAGCGCACCATTCTCCGGGTCACCATGGAAAACGCCGCGAATGCCTCCAAGCTGTTCGATGAGCTGATGGGAGACGAGGTCGAGCCCCGCCGCCAGTTCATCGAGAAGAACGCGAAGTATGTGAGTAATCTCGATGTGTAGAAAGGATTCAGGAGTCAGGATTCGGGATTCAGGAGCTAGGAGCCAGGATTCGGGAATCAGGAATCGGGCATTCGGGCAGGGAATTGTCTCTCGGAGTCGCTGGACCCTGGAGCTCAACCCCAATGCCTGAATCCTGACTCCAGAATCCTGAATCCCGACTCCTGAAGTGACTCCGATCACACCGTAAGCGTCCGGCACCGGCTACCTTGGTCCGCCTCGCAGCCACCACCGGACCCGAGACCCGAATGCCGCGCACCCTCTCCGCCCCGGGCCCCCGGCGGCGATTGCCCTGGACCAACTTCCTGGCCATGCACCGCGACCCGCTGGGCTTCCTCACGAGGCTCGCGGGCGACTACGGGGACGTAGCGCACTTCCGGCTCGGTCCCCAGCATCTCTTCCTCCTCAATCACCCGGACTACATCCGGGATGTGCTGGTTACCAACCACCGGCTCTTTGTGAAGGGGCGCGGGCTCGAGCGCGCGAAGCGCCTGCTGGGGGAAGGGCTCCTCACCAGCGAGGGGGAACACCACCTCCGTCAGCGCCGGCTCACTCAGCCCGCCTTTCACCGGGACCGAATCACCGGCTACGCCACGGTCATGGTCGAGTATGCCGCCCGCCATCGAGAACGCTGGACCGACGGCGCCATAGTGGATATCCATCACGAAATCATGCGGCTGACTCTCGGCATCGTGGGGAAGACGCTGTTCGACGCCGACATTGACCACGAGGCCACCGTGATCGGCGAGGCGCTGGCCACCAGCCTGCAACTGTTCCGGAGCCTGACCATCCCCTTCGCCGAGGTGCTGGAGCGGCTGCCGGTCCCCGCTACCCGGCGCTTCGAGGAGGCCAAGGCGCGCCTCGATGCCACGGTCCTCTGGCTGATCCGGGAGCACCGAGCCAGCGGCGTCGATCGCGGCGATCTGCTCTCGATGCTGCTCCAGGCCCGCGACCTGGAGAACCCCGAGCTGGGGATGACCGAGGAGCAGCTGCGTGACGAGGTCCTGACCATTCTGCTGGCGGGTCACGAGACCACCGCCAACGCCATCACCTGGGCGCTCTACCTCCTTTCCCAGCACCCGGAGGCGGCGGCTCGGGTCGAGTCGGAGGTGGATCAGGGGCTGAGCGGAAGGCTCCCGACGGCGGCAGACGTCCCACGGCTCAGATACACCACCCAAGTGTTGGCGGAAGCGATGCGGCTCTATCCGCCCGCCTGGATCGTCGGCCGGAGGGCTCTTCAGGCCTATGAGGTAGCCGGCTTCCCGATTCCGGCTGGGTCCATCCTCCTGATGAGCCCATACGTCACCCACCGCGACGCCCGCTTCTTCCCGCAGCCGCTGGCCTTTGATCCGGAGCGCTGGGTCGAGGACACGGGGGCGGGCTGGCCCTTTCGGGGCCGCACGGCGGCCGAGGCCTATTTTCCCTTTGGTGCGGGGCCCCGGATCTGCATCGGGGAGCAGTTCGCCTGGATGGAGGAGGTCCTCCTCCTGGCCACCTTGACGCAACGCTGGCGGATGCGGCTCCAGCCGGGACACCCGGTGGAGCTCGCGCCTTCGATCACGCTTCGCCCCAAGCATGGAATGTGGATGGTGCTGGAGAGGCGGTAAGCGGTGAGCGGTGAACTCGGAACTCGGAACTCGGACCTTCTTTGTTGAGGTTCCCTTGAAGCATTCGCCCCCACCGTCCAGACCCCTCGGCGTCGAACGCCAGATGGGGATCTACCAATCCGCTCTCGCCGGCCAGCGACTCTCGGTTCCCGTCAGATACGAAGCCCTGGAGGCGCGGGCAAAGGAGGTCATGTCGCCCGAGGCGTTCGACTATGTGGCGGGCGGCGCCGGCTCCGAAGCAACCATGCGCGCCAACCTGGACGCCTTCCAGCGCTGGCGGATCCGCCCCCGGATGCTGCGCGACGTCTCGGCGCGAAGCCTGGCCACCACGCTGCTGGGACAGAAGCTGGGCGCCCCGGTGCTGCTGGCGCCGGTGGGGGTACAGAACATCGTGCACCCCGACGGTGAAATCGCGGTGGCTCGGGCCGCCGCCTCCGTTGACGTACCGATCGTGCTCAGCGGTCTCTCCTCGTTTCCAATGGAGCAGGTGGCCCAGGCGATGGGGTCGACCCCGCGCTGGTTCCAGCTCTACTGGAGCAGCGAGCGGGACATACTCACCAGCCTGGTGCAGCGGGCGGAGCGGGCGGGATACTCGGCCATCGTCGTCACCGTGGACAGCACGACGATCGGCTGGCGGGAACGGGATCTGACCCGGGCCTACCTGCCGTTCCTCCAGGGCCACGGCCTAGGTAACTATTTCAGCGATCCGGTCTTTCGGGCGGGGCTTTCGGAACCCCCGGAACAAAACCCCATCCCGGCCATCCAGCGCTGCGCCGCACTCTTCGGCCATGCCGCGCCCAGATCGTGGGAAGACCTCCGGTGGCTGCGGAGCCAGACCTCACTCCCGATTCTGCCCAAAGGAGTCCTCCGAGCCGACGACGCCGCCCGTGCGGTGGACGAAGGGATGAACGGGATCGTGGTATCCAATCACGGAGGGCGTCAGGTGGACGGATCGGTCGCCTCGCTCGAGGCGCTCCCGGAAATCGTCGAAGCGGTGCGCAACCGGATCCCGATTCTCCTCGATAGCGGAATTCGTCGGGGGTCTGACGCTTTCAAGGCCCTGGCGCTGGGGGCCGACGCCGTCCTGTTGGGCCGCCCGTATGTCTGGGGACTCGGTTGCGCGGGGCAGGCCGGCGTCCGCGATGTGGTGTTGAATTTCCTGGCGGACCTGGACCTGGCCTTCGGACTGAGCGGGTACGCCGGGCCGGGGGACCTCGACGAACAAGCGATCGTAGGGGCGACCCAGTAGGGGCGACCCACTGGGTCGCCCCTACCGCCTTTCACAGCCGTTCCGGTGGCCGTGGTGTCCCCGGCCCCCAATCGTCCCCCTCGAAATCCTCTACGGGCCGCTGTCCCGCATCGAGATCTCGCACTTCGCGCTCGGCCGCTTCCAACTCCGCGCGCTCGATGGCGGGTTCACCATCGTCCTCCTCCGGCAGTTTCTCCGCGCGGCGGCCCGGACGGATGAACCAGAACAGCAACGCGGCGATGAGTGCAACGGCGGTCAGCGTTCCCACGAGGGGGTATTCTCTCCAGCGGTCTGTCGTTAGGGAAGCTCTGCACAGGTGACTAGACGGGCGACTCTTCGTGGCATAGGGGTTTAACTCAGCGCGCGGCCCCCTGCTGACCCGAGCCACCACGGGGATCGCGGCCCACCGGATGGTGCCGCTGTCGGCTCAACTGAGGC
>JBGPJS010000463.1:0-3540 GCA_041485505.1 Gemmatimonadota bacterium
CGATGAGCCGCTGTTCCAGCCGGCGCGCGTTGCTGACGCGGGCCGTCACGTCGGTGTACTCCTCACCCACATCCTCCGCCGTGACATTCACCGACTCCAGCTTGCCGATCGGATTGAGCCCGGACACCGCCTCCTCGAATCGGCTCGCCGGCACCTTCACTTCGAGCGTCGCCGAGCGGAGCTGGTCATGCCCGGCCTGGACCGATGCGTTGGCGAGATAGCCGCCCACCCGTTGGGCCAGCTGCTTCACCAGCCCGATGGCGATTTCCAGAGAATCGACCTCGATGCTCGCCTGGCCGTTTCGGATGATCATGGTGGGAAGCACCGAGGGATCGGCCTCCGGTCGACCGAGGTCGGTCGACGCCTTGTCCTCCCCGCCACTGGGCGCCACACTCGCCTGATCCGCCGCGACTCTCCCGGCCACCGCCGGCGCCGGCGCAGCGTCCATTGCCACCGAGGACTCCGGTTTCCTCACTGGCAGGGCCCGATCACAGGCCAGCGCGCCGACGGCCAGCGCCAGCAGGACCACGTACCGTTCCCGCATTATTGCCTCATCTGATTGGGGTCGGGCAGGGGATGCGCTCGGAGGGGATTGTTGCACGGGAGAGCGGTGATTGGTCGGGGGTATAGGGTATAGGGTGTGGGGTGTAGGATTAGGCGAATCGAGCGGATCACACTGCGTCTCACTTCCACCACCGACACCCTACACCCTATACCCTGCGCCTATTCATGCCTTAGCGCCTCCACCGGGTCCATCCTCGACGCCCGATTGGCGGGATACATCCCGAACACCAGCCCGATCGCGATCGACACCAGGGTGGCCAGGACCGCACTCCAGAGTGGTACCGACGACTTGAGGTTCAGGACGTTCTTGAGAAGCTGGCCGACCGCGAGCCCAAACAGGATCCCCAGCAGCCCGCCCATGAGCGTGAGCGTGGCCGCTTCAACCAGAAACTGCCACAGGATCTCCTGTCGGGTGGCTCCGACGGCTTTCCGCAGGCCGATCTCCTTGGTCCGGTCGGTGACGGAAACCATCATGATGGCCATCACCCCGATTCCGCCCACCAGCAGCGCCACGCTCGAGAGCGCCACCATCACCGCGAAGAAGACCGAGGTCAGGCTCGAAACCGTGTCGAGGATCTGGTCCTGGGTGATGATGTCGAAGGTATTGGGCTGGCCCGGCCGGAGCTTCCGCGCCCGCCTGAGCGCGACGGTTATCTGGTCCTGGGCCCGCGCCACCGAAATCGCGGGCCACGGCTTGACCGAAATGAACAGGGCGTTGGTCTCGTCATAGTGGAAGTTCTGGCGCGCCGTCTCAAACGGCATAACGGCCCCAATCTGCTGCCCGGGCGGCTCGAAGATGTTCTCCGGCCGCTGATAGATCCCGATGACCCTGAGCGCCTTCCCGCCGATCCGGAGGTATTTCTCGAGGGGATCGACCGGGCCAAACAGGTGATCAGCCGATTCCGTTTCCAGCACGACGACGGCGGCCCCGGGCAGCTCCGAGCGGGTGAACCACCGTCCCCGGAGCATGTTGCCGCCCAGGATCTCCATATAGTGTTCGTCGGCGCCGTAGACCGTCATGGTCTGGGTCCGCTCACCCTGGTATTCCAGCCGTTCGAAGAGCTGGACCCACATGGCGGCGTATTGGATCTCGGGCACTCGATGGATCGCATCGGCATCGGGCTGGTCCAGCACCGGCCGGATCCGGACCTCGTAGGGAAGCCGATCCGGATTGAGCGGCGTCTGGGAGAAATAGCGCACCACGTAGAACACGTTGGGGCCGGCGGTCTCCATCGCGTTGAAGATCTGGGTCCGGATCCCGTCGACGATGGACGCCATCGCCATGACCGTGGAGACCCCGATGACGACGCCGAGAATGGTCAGGCCCGAGCGAAGCTTGTTGGCGCGGAGGGAGTCAAACGCGATCGCCACCCCCTCCTCGAGGCTGTGGAATCGCACTCTCACTCCATCCTGAGCGCGGTGATGGGGTCCAGGCGCGCCGCGCGGGTCGCGGGGTAGACCCCGAAGATGATGCCGGTCCCGGCGCCGAGGAGGAGGGCCACGGCCACCGACCAGGGGGTTACCCGCGCCGGCATGGGGGTGAGCGTCGCCACCAGCTGGGCCAGGCCCCAGCCGCCGAGGATCCCCTGCAGTCCGCCGAGCGTCGAGAGGACCACGGCCTCGATCAGGAACTGGCGCCGGATATCACGCCGGGTGGCGCCCAGCGACTTCCGAATGCCGATCTCCCGGGTCCGTTCATGGACGCTCATCAGCATGATGTTCATGATGACAATGCCGCCTACCACGATCCCGATGCAGACCACGGCGGGAATGACGGTGAAAAGCACCTGGGTCAGGCTTTTCCAGAAAGCCACCAGCGCGTCGGCCTTGTCCACCGTGAAATCGTTCTGCTCGCTCGGCCTGAGCCGGTGGGCCACCCGCATCGCTTCCTCGGCGCGGGCCATGGCGTCGTCGATCCCCTGAGCGTCCGCCATCTTCACGGAGACGGTGGTGGTCTTCCGGCGCCCGTACATGCTCTCGAAGGTGGAAAAGGGCACCATCAGGAATCCGTCAAACGACTGCCCCAGTACCCGACCTTTCTTGGCAACCACTGCCTTGACTGTCAGCTCCCGGCCGCCGGCCCGGATCTGCCGTCCGATGGCCCGATCGGGGTTGCCGAAAAGCTTGTCCGCGACATCGTAGCCCAGCACCGCCACCAGCCGCCGTTCCCGGATGTCGGGGTCGGTCAATGGCTCGCCGGCCGCGAAGCGGTAGTCCTGTACCACCTGGTAGGGGGGAGTGACACCGAAGATCAGGACGTCGCCCAAGGTCTTATCGCGGTAGGTGACATCGCTCATCGGTGTCGGCCAGCCGGACTGGAGCGAGACCGCCTCCGCATCGGGCAGGGCCTTGCGGACCACCTCCGCGTCCTCCCGGCTGATCAGCGGCCGTTTAGCGATGGCGCGGACCTGGTCGTTGTCCAGCAGGCCCAGGGCGATGGGGGTCCGGCGCACCTGAAAGGCGTTGGTACCGATGACCGCGCCGGTGATGTTCTCCTTCACGTACGCGTTCATCCCCTGGATGACGGCCACCACGACGACCAGGAACCCGACCGACACGATGATGCCGAGGAGGGTGAAAAACGACCGCAGCTTGCTGCTGAAAATGGATTGGATGGCCAGGCGGAAGGCTTCGGCGAGGGGCATGGCCGGAAGATAAAGCGTGAACAGTGAACAGTGAACGGGGGTGTTCCGCGCTGCATCGGCCCCCTGATCAGGGGCTGGAAGGGGCGCCCACTCTACCAAGCCCCCGGTTCACCGTTCCCTGTTCACTGTTCACCGCCTACTCGTATCGCAGTGCCTCCACCGGATCCAGCCGGCTGGCCTTGCTGGCGGGGTAAAGTCCGAAGAAAATCCCGGTCACGATGGAGGCCGCGATCGCCACCACCACCGACCAGAGCGGTACCGCGGCTGGCAGGACGGGGATAAAGGTCCGGATCCCCCAGGCGATGAGCATGCCGAGGGTCATGCCAGCCAG
>JBGPJS010000464.1:0-3537 GCA_041485505.1 Gemmatimonadota bacterium
CCCCCAAAGCCGGCCTCCATGTCGACGAAGATCGGCGGCGCCTCGAGCAATTCCTTACCCTCAGTGTCGTACCAGTGGGTGTGACGGGCTCCTTCGATTCCTTTGCGGAGCATGGTGACCAGTTCCGCCATTTGGTGCGAATGGTAGACCCCGATGTCGGGGTACATGTTCCAGGTCGCGGCCAGCTGCCAGCCGCTGCCGTAGAGCGAGCTGAAGCCGAGCCGGGTCATCAGCGCGGCGGTATAGGCATCGTAGGCACCGGCGGTATGCAGGTAGCTGCCCTTGTCCCGGGCCTGGTGCAGCAGCCGTCGGAGCTTGTCGGCGGGCTGCTCCTTCTCAGGCGGTGCCAGCAGCTTCGATAGTTCCGCGGCGGGGTAGACGACATGGGGGCGAGCGGCCTTGGTCGCGGTGGCCATGACACTTCCTCCAGGCGGTGGGCCCGAATCCATGGGACACAAGAAGAAATGCCGTCAGGGCCAGGAAGGTGCCCGGGCAGCGGTTGCTCGATCTTCGAACGGGTCTGCATAAATACTACACTGTGAAATGTTTCACAACTAGGTGCCGCGAACCGGACGAGATTGCTTCGGGCGCTCCGCGCCCTCGCAATGACAGAAGGGGCTGGGCTCCAACCCCCGTCAGCAGATTCCGGGGAATCGGATCAGGCTGGTGAATAGCGCGGGGGCCTGACTAGCTTCAGGCCCATGCCAGCCATTTACATCGCGGCACCGGCTTCGGTCTCACCGCTCCCGCCGGTGGGTTGAGTCGATGTGCGGGATCACCGGGTTCTGGAGCCAGGGCGACCGGCCGGCGGAGCCGGAATCGGTTCTCCGCCGAATGACGGACTGCATCCGGCACCGCGGACCGGATGACGAGGGACAGTGGTACGATCCAGCGAGTGGCGTGGCACTGGGCCACCGGCGGCTTTCAATTATTGATCTCTCGCCGGAAGGCCATCAGCCCATGAGCTCGGCGGCTGGCCGGTTCGTGATCGTGCTGAACGGGGAGGTCTACAACTTCCAGGATCTTCGGGCGGAAGAGGAAGGCCGCGGCGTCCGATTCCGGGGACACTCGGATACCGAAGTCATGCTGGCCGTGATCGAGCGGCGCGGCCTGGTGGAGGCCACCAAGGCTTTCGTGGGGATGTACGCTTTCGCGCTCTTCGATCGGCGCGAGCGGCTGCTGCATCTGGTACGGGATCGACTGGGAGAGAAGCCGCTATATCACGGCTGGATGGGTAGCTCCCTCTTGTTCGGTTCGGAGCTCAAGGCCCTGCGGGCCCATCCGGCCTGGCGAGGGGAGATCGACCGGGGCGCTCTCACGCTGTTCCTGCGGCACAACTACATCCCAACTCCTTATTCCATCTACCGTGGGATCGCCAAGCTGCCGGCGGCCACCATCGCCACCTATCGGGCGGATGCACCCGGGCGGGAGCCGGAACTGGTGCCGTACTGGTCGGCCCGCTCGGTCGCCGAGGCGGGACTGGCGGACCCGTTGCCCGGCTCCGAGCGGGAGGTACTGGATGAGCTCGATCGGGTTCTCCGGCGCACCATTCGTCGCGAGATGATCGCGGATGTGCCGCTGGGGGCCTTCCTTTCCGGCGGGATCGACTCGTCGCTGGTGGTGGCGCTGATGCAGGCCGAGAGCCCGCGCCCGGTGCGGACCTTCACGATCGGCTTCCATGAGCCGGGGTACAACGAGGCCGAGCACGCCAAGGCGGTGGCCCGGCACCTCGGCACCGACCACACCGAGCTCTACGTAACTCCCGGCGAGGCGCTGGAGGTGGTTCCCAAGCTGCCGCAGATGTACGACGAGCCATTCTCCGATTCGTCGCAGATCCCCACCCACCTGGTCGCGCGGATGGCGCGGCAGCACGTGACGGTGAGTCTCTCGGGTGATGGAGGGGATGAACTGTTCGCGGGCTACTGGCGCTACTTCATGGGGTCCCGTCTGTGGCGGGGGCTGGGTCCGTTGCCGGTCGCGATGCGCCGAGTGGTGGCCCGGGGGATTCAGGCGGTCTCACCCGGCCGCTGGGAAGGCATTTTCCGCCTGCTTTCTCCGGTGATGCCCCGCTCGCTCCGGGTGTCGGCGCCGGGGGATCGGATGCACAAGCTGGCGGGAGTGCTCGCGGCGGGGACCGCGGAGAGCCTCTACCGCGATCTCAATTCGCACTGGAGGCAACCCACCCAGGTGGTCATCGGCGGCAGCGAGCCACCCACCGCGCTCACCGACCGGGGACGCTGGGCCCGACTGGACGGCATTGTGCCGCGGATGATGTTCCTCGATCTCATCAGCTACCTTCCGGACGACATTCTGGTCAAGGTCGACCGGGCCAGCATGGCGGTGGGTTTGGAATCGCGAGCGCCGTTCCTGGACCATGAGGTGGCGGAATTTGCCTGGAGGATCCCTCTCGCGATGAAACTGCGGAATGGAAAGGGCAAGTGGATCCTGCGGCAGCTGCTGGGCCGCTACGTACCGGCGACGCTCTTCGAGCGCCCCAAGATGGGGTTCGGGATACCGATCGACGCGTGGCTGCGAGGCCCGCTCCGGGAGTGGGCTGAGGCACTGCTGGATGAGCGGCGGCTCCGGCAGGAGGGCTTCTTCGACGGGGCCGAGGTGAGTCGAAAGTGGCGGGAACACCTCGATGGCTCGCGGAACTGGCAGTACCTGCTGTGGGACGTGCTCATGTTCCAGGCCTGGAGAGAGGACACCGGTGCGTTGGTGACACCCGGGCTCCGATCGTGTGGTTCTCGCGCTCCCACGGGAAATTGATGGTGACTGGCACGCGGCGAGATTACTCTTCTCACCCAGGGCGCCATCGTCTCCCCCTTCGCTTTGAGACCCCTATCGTGTCGCGATCGGCCCTCGCGCTGCTTCTCAGTATCGGAATTCTCCATCCCCTCCGGGGAGCGGCCGCGCAGGGCGGCGCGTCGGCGTCCGGCAACCCGACACTACCCATCGAGGTTACCCGGATTACTGATCAGGCGCCGCTGTACGCCACCTTTCAGAGCCACAACCAGAAGGTGGTTGAGAACCGCTACGGCATCTTTCTGACTTACTTGGACAAGGTCAAGCCGATCCCCAGTCGGTGTCCCAATCCCGCGGTACCGCCATGTTATGGCAGTCCAAATCTCTGGAAACTGGTGCGGAGCACCGACTCGGGTCGAACCTTCTCGACGGTGTATGAATCCACCGATGACACCAACGCTCCGTCCCTTGAAACCGACTCCAGCGGAAACCTCTATTTGTTCCTCACCCATTACTCCCCGACGGAGCGCGATGCCTATCTCTACCGGTTTCTCAGTGCCAAGGCGTTCGGGGCGCCGGAGATCACCCGGATCCCCGGTGCCGCTTCCGGTAAGTACGTTTCCTACCTTGATGGCGCCCGCCAACAACTGTACTACATGAACAACAACGGGGGCATCCCGAATTTCTATACCTTCGATCTGAGCGGGAAGCTCCTCCATTCAATTCAGCTGCTGCGCAACGGACCCCACGCGGTCCTGCAGTATCCTTACCTGGCGATGAGCGGATCGACCC
>JBGPJS010000465.1:0-3529 GCA_041485505.1 Gemmatimonadota bacterium
CACCCGGACAACTGGCAAGGGGGGAGTGGCCAGCCTCCAAGCCGAACCGGCTCCACTTGGCATGCCCGCGTCGGGGGACTACGATTGAGCAGCCACGGCCAGCGGCCAGCTGGTGGCTGTTGGAGGCAGCTGGTAGCTCTCCTCAACCCTGACCGACCCGCGGAATCCATGCGCATCACGATCGAATACTGCGTCGTTTGAAACTACGAGCCTCGTGCCGCCGGTCTGGCGGCGGACCTGCGGCAGGCCTATCCCGAATGTCAGATCCAGATGGTGCAATCCTCCGGGGGGGTGTTCGAAGTTTCGCTCGAGGGCGAACTGATTTTCTCCAAGAAGACGCTGGGGCGCCACCCGGTGCCGGGGGAGGTGTTGGACCTCGTGAGGAAGAAACGCGGGCGCAGTGAGCGGTAAGGTGGCCGCGCCTCCTTCCCGTTACAACCCGGGTTCCGCCGACACAATCCTGGTGCCCGGGGGGCGGGGCTTGCTCACCGCTCACTGCTTGCCACCTACCGAATGAGAATCGCGATCACCACCGGCGGCGGCGATGCCCCCGGCCTTAACGCGGTCATTCGCGCCATCGTGCTGTCCGCTCACCACCGCGGATGGCAGGCCTACGGAATTCGGCGGGGCTACGGCGGCCTCCTGGCGGACGACGGGGTCCTGACGCTCACCCCGGATCGGGTTCGCGGCATTACCCACCTCGGCGGCACCATCCTCGGCACGACCAATCGTGGCAATCCGTTCCGCTGGGCGTCGAAGGACGCTCAGGGAAACGAGACCGAGATGGACCGATCGGACGAGCTGATTGCCGCGTTCAACGCCAGCGGCTTCGACGCGCTCATCTCCATCGGAGGTGACGGCAGCCTGCGGATCGCATACGACCTCTGGCGCAAGGGGCTACCCACGGTCGGGGTGCCCAAGACGATCGACAACGACGTGGAGGGCACTCTCGCCACCTTCGGCTTCGACACCGCCGTCAGTACCGCGGCGGAGGCGATCGACAAACTGCACTCCACAGCGGAAAGCCACGAACGGGTGATGGTGGTGGAGCTGATGGGTCGCTACGCCGGGTGGATCGCGCTCAACAGCGGGATTTCCTCCAGCGCCGATGTGATTCTGATCCCCGAGATTCCCTTTGATATTGAGAAGGTCTGCGAGAAGATCAGGGCCCGGGAGGCTCAGGGCCGGCATTTCAGCATCGTCGTCACGGCGGAAGGCGCCCGGCCGAAGGATGGCGACACCGTCCTGCTCGAACGCCGGGCCGCAGGGGGAGTGGACCGGTTGGGCGGCATCGCGAGCCTGGTGGCGCGTGCCATTTCGGAGCGCACTGGAAAGGAGACCCGGCATCTGGTCCTGGGGCATCTCCAACGCGGCGGGTCACCCACCACATTCGACCGTCTCCTGGCGCTTCGGTTCGGTGCGGCGGCGGTCCGCGCCGTGGCGGACAAGGCGTTCGGAACCATGGTCGGCTTTGCCCCGCCGACCATCATGCGGGTCCCGCTGCAGGATGTGGTGGGGCGGACCAAGAACGTTCCGCTGGACAGCGACACGGTGCTGACGGCGCGGGAGCTGGGAATCAGCCTGGGGGATTGACGCGTGAGCGGTGAGCGGGCCCGACCTCTCCGCCGCCGCGTACCGCTTACGTTTCTGGGATCATGACCGCCTCTACCACCCCACGCCTCAAGTACCCCCCCTCCCCCACCGTTGGGACTATCGAGACCCTGCACGGTGAGCGGATCGCGGATCCGTACCGGTGGCTCGAGGATGGTGAGGCGAGAGAGACTCGGGAATGGACCGAGGCGCAGAATGCCCTGACCGCAGCCTACCTCACCCGCCTCTCCGCCCGTCCCCGCATTCGCGCCCGTCTGGAGCAACTGCTGGCGATCGGATCACTGAGCGCCCCCATACCGGTCAAGGGGCGGTACCTCTATCAACGTCGAGAGGGCAATCAGAACCAGCCGGTGCTCTACGTGCGGGACGGGGTCGACGGCACCGACCGGGTGGCGGTCGATCCGAACGCGCTCAATTCGAAAGGGACGACCGCGCTTGACTGGTACTATCCCAGTGAGGACGGCCGGTTGCTGGCTTACGGGCTGTCGGATGGCGGGAGCGAGGAGAGCGTGCTGCACATCCTCGATCTGGGCACCGGCGCCGCACTCCCTGACCGGATCCCTGATACCCGGGCCGCCGATCTCGCCTGGCTGCCGGACTCGAGCGGCTTCTACTACACCCGCTATCCAGCCGTAGGGAGTGTGCCGGAGGACGAGGAGCAGTACCACAGGGCCATCTACTTCCATCAGTTGGGGAGCGATCCGGTGGCGGATCCCCTCATTTTCAAGCCAACGGAGAAAGAGTACTGGCCGAGCGTGGATCTCTCGCCCGATGGCCGTTGGCTCCTGATAGGCGTGGCCCGGACCTTCGACCAGTCCGATCTGTACCTGCAGGACCTGGCCAGCGGTGGTCCATTGGTGCCGGTAGTCCGGGACCTGCCTGCCACCTTTGATGGCCAGATTGTGCACGGGAGGTTGTTCATCCGGACCAACCTGAACGCGCCGAACTACCGGCTTTGCGTCACCGATCCGATGCACCCATCCCAGAGCGAGTGGCGGGAGATCGTTGCATCCCGTGATGACGCCGAGCTCGATGGAGCATTGATCGTCGGCCAGAAACTGGTCCTCAGCTACCTCGAGCGCGCCTCCTCTCGGCTCCGACTGTCCGATCTTGACGGTCGAGTGCGGCGCGAAGTCCGGCTGGCCACCATCGGCAGTCTCTTCGGCTGGGGCGGGGAGTGGGACGGGGACGAGCTCTTCTACGGTTTCTCATCTTTCGCGGTGCCGCCCAGCGTGTACCGGATCGATCTCAGCAGCGACGATGAGACGCTCTGGGCGCGGGTCGAAACCGATGTGGACCTGGTGTCATTCGAGGTCCATCAGGTAAGCGTTCCCTCGAAGGATGGGACACCGGTCTCCATGTTCCTGGCGCACCCTCGCCGGCTCATCAGGGACGGTTCGCATCCGGTGTACCTCACCGGCTACGGCGGCTTCAACATCAGCATGACCCCGGTATTCTCCCGCTCCTTGCTGCTGTGGCTGGAGCGGGGCGGGATCCTCGCCATCCCGAACATCCGGGGCGGTGGGGAGTACGGCGAATCTTGGCATCAACACGGCATGCTGGGCCGGAAACAGAACAGTTTCGACGACTTCATCGCCGCCGCGGAATGGCTCGTCCGGGAGCGCTATACCTGCCCCGAGCGGCTTGCGATCGCCGGCGGATCGAATGGCGGCCTCCTCATGGGCGCGGTGCTGACACAGCGGCCCGAGCTGTTCCGAGCGGTGGTGGTACAGGTGCCGTTGCTCGACATGCTGCGATATCATCGGTTTCGGATCGCCCGGCTGTGGATTCCCGAGTACGGCTCGGCCGACGACGCCGACCAGTTCAAATGGCTGCATGCCTACTCCCCCTATCATCGGGTCAAGGACGGCACCCGCTACCCGGCCGTGCTGCTCGAGGCGGCGGAGTCGGATAGCCG
>JBGPJS010000466.1:0-3518 GCA_041485505.1 Gemmatimonadota bacterium
CGCATCAATAGTTATAGCCGAAGAAGAATTGGACGAAGCCGGGACTGGTGCGACCTGGGCTCAGTCCGTACCCCAGATAGTTGTTGTCGCTGAAGCGGCGGCCCCAGTCCAGCCGGAGCGTGGTGAAGGGTGCCAGCGGCAGACGGAAGCTGATGCCGGCGCTACCGATCAACGCCCGATCGGCGGCCTTCAGGTACCAGGCCTTCCCGAAATCGAAGAAGAGCGCGCCTTGAATATCCGGCAGCCGGAGTTCGCCCAGGGGCAGACCGAATGATAAGTAGTCGAGCAACGGGAAGCGGAGTTCCTGATTGAACATGAATGCCTTGGAGCCGACGATATAGCCGTATAGCGGATAGCCCCGGAGCGCGAGGGTGCCGCCAATGTTGACCCGCTGGGGCCGATCGCCGCCGCTGTAGAACCCGAAGGCGCGGACTGCAAACGCGGTACGCTTGGCAATCCGAAGGTACTGTCGCCAATCCGCGCTCAGCAGAAAGCTGTCGAACCGTGCGTTGGAGAAATCGTTGGAGATTCCGGCCGTCACCGCGAACCGTCCGCCGTCGATCGGGCCGCTGGACAGCCAGAGCGCGTTGTCGTGGACGTAACTGAGGTAATGGGACGCGATCCACCCAACCCGCCGGGGGTCCGCGACCGGCAGCGCGAAGTCGAATCGGTCGGAGTGCTCCACCACGAACTGGCCTTCGATCCGAGTGAAGCGACTGAGGGGATACCTGAGGAGGCCGAAGGCGCCGACCGCGTTCTCCTCGTAGGAAACCGTCAGGTCCCCTTCGAAATTGTTGCCTTTGGACCGGAACGCCCCAATGCCCCAGTTGAGGCGCCGGGTCTGATTCAGATAGAGCGCGGTGGCATTGAGGTTTTCGAGGAGACTCCCGATGCGGCGGCCCTGATAGGTCGCGAGACTGAAAACCGCGACGTTGTCGCTGAGGAGGTCACTGACGTAGAAGGTGACCGCCTGAGCCCCGCCGTACCGGGGAATGAACACCGCTTCCCCCGCCGCGAAGTCGAGCGCGTAGTGGCGGCGATATGGTTCCGACGGACTCTTGGCCCCCGCCACCGGCTCTGCGGTGGGCCATTGCCAGGCGCTCGGGGCGGGAGCCTCTCCCAGGGTGAAGCTCTCGGTCCGTGCCGCGCTGTCCGCCGCGAGGTAGTAGACCCCGAGCCGGAGATCGTTATACCCCGAGACCAGGAGGGCGTCACGGTCAGGAACCACCTCGGGATCGAAGGCGCCGGTCCAGGAGGAGGTCTCGCGCCGGCCGTTTCCCAGTGTGTCGGTGGAGAAGATGTTGAGCACGCCGTCGCGGTCCGAGGTGAAGTAGATCCGGTCCTCTGAGGTCCATCTGGGCGTCTCGTCCACCCACCGGCCGCTGGTGAGCTGGCGAAGCTCGCCGCTGGCGAGGTCCTTGATGAACAGGTTCACCGCCCCGCCGTCCCCGTCCTGGGTCCGGTCCGAGGTAAAGACGATCCGCCGTCCATCCGGGCTGAGGCTGGGGTCCAGATCCTGATAGACATCGTCGGTGAGCCGTTCGAGGGTTCCCGATGGCAGCGTGATCCGGAACAGGTCGGAGACCCCGCTTTCCGTGAGGCCGCTGAAGATCACGCTCTTGCCATCGGGTCCCCAGGCCGGGTCGAGAATCGAGGTGAGCTCGGGATACTGATAGCGCCCGACGACCTTTCGGCGGGTGAGGTCCCAGATCAGGAGCACGTCCCGATCGGCCGATTTCGAGCTGAGTAGGAGGTAGCCTGCCCGGGTCGCGTCAAACCGCGATTCGAAGGGGTGGAAGGATTCGAGGGCCGCGGAGCGCCCGGCCGTCACCAGGGTGCGGGCCCTCCCACCGTCCAGCGGCTTGCGGGCGACCTCGAGCCACCCGTTGGCCCCGGTGAGGTAAAGCACTTGGCCGCCGCTGTCCCCCGGGACGTAGGCCGGTTTGATCGCGAGCGAGGCGACCAGCCTCCCCCGGACGGTCAGGGGCTCACGCCCGTTCGCCACGGGGTAGTACGCCCGCCGCATGGCCAGCTGAAACTCCTCGTTGAGCTGCTCGAGCTTCTTGCCATATACCCCTTCGATCGCGGCCTCGAAGCTCTCGTAGCGCCAGAGCTCGTGGTACAGCTGCGCCACCCGCCAGTCGCCGTAGGTCTCGCCCAGCCAGCGATGGATCCGGCCACCCAGCGGGTAGACAATGCCACCCTCCACGTAGGTGAGTTGCTGGAGAGGCGGCAACCGGCCGGTGAATACCAGGTCGCGCAGGACCATTTCATCCCGGGCATCCTCGCCGGCGGACCAGTACTCGGCCAGGCCCTCGGTCCACCAGAGCGGTAGCGGGATGTGGGCCGCGCGGGGGGAGCGGACGTAGAGGTCGGTCGAGAGGCTCAGCTGGAAGGCATGGACCATCTCGTGCCGCAAGGTGTGGCGGAATTCAGCGAAGTTCCCCCGGAACGGCAGCGCGACCCGCCGCTTGAGATAGTCGGTGACTCCAAGCAGTCCCTCGGGGGGCTGAAAGGGGAGGATGTTGGTCTGCTCGAAATCGGTATGAGAGGCGTAGATGATGATGGGAATGCGAGCCGACACCGTGTGACCGAACTTGAGAGTGAGGGCCTGGTAGTTTTCCTCCGCCGCCGCCAAGGTGGCCGGGACCAGCTGGGCCTCGGCGGGATAGTAGTACAAGTCTACGTGCGCCCCATGGGCCACCTGCCAGTCGAAGCGCCGGTACTGGACTTTGTTCTGCCCGAAGGTGGCGTACTGCGCTGCGGCAGGAGCGGCCCCCACGAGGGAAAGGAACAAGAGAATGGCCGAATGGCCGAATGGCCGAAGGGCCGAATGTGGACGGGTTTGGACATGGCGGTTCATAGTCACCCTGGGCCCCGAGGCTGTCGCGTCGAGCTGAGATTCTCCCTAATTCGGCCATTGGGCATTCGGCCACTCGGCCACTCCCTCATTGCCGGCGAATCGTCCGGATCAGCTCCCCCTGCGTGATGCGCACCATGGCCGGGAAGTTGTCCACCACCCGACCGAACACCGTGTAGGTCCCGTCGAGATGCGGCTGCGGCCCCAGGGTGATGAACCACTGGCTTCCGCCGGTGTCGGGACCCGAGAGGGCCATGCCCACGACATAGGAGTCGTAGCGGCGGGGATTGATCTCATCCCGGATCGCGCCCCCGGGGCCACCCCAGCCATCGTCCCGCGGATCCCCAGCCTGCACCACGAAGTTGGGGACGACCCGGTGCCAGCGGTGGTTGTCGAAGAACTGGCGGTCCACCAGCCGGAGAAAATTTGCTACGGTCATCGGGGCGTCGGGGCCGAACAGCTCGATCCCAATCACCCCGCGCTGCTCGGTCTCCAGGAAGATGCGGGGATACCGGGCCGGTGCCTGCTCGACCAGGAACCGGGAGGCAATCTCCCGGTAATCCTGCAGAGTGCGTCCGGTCTCGATCGGATACGCCGATCCCCATCGCTCCGCGAGTGCCGGCCAGTTGTTTTCCGCCCAGCGGCGCAGGAGATAGTC
>JBGPJS010000467.1:0-3493 GCA_041485505.1 Gemmatimonadota bacterium
AATCCCGCGCCGCCGGTGATGAAGACTTTCATGCATGCCGCCCTGTTGAAGTTGGACTTCAGCCATTGGCCGTTAGCCGTTAGCCTCTCCCGACGTTGTTGGGCCAATCGTGAATGGTGAATGGCCAATAGCAAGTAGCCAATGGCCAATAGCTAACGACTAACAGCCACTTCTCCGAGTTTCGAAAGCACCCCTCGATCCCCCTTCTTCTCCGCCGTCCGCCGCACGATGTCCAGATACCGCGGGACCACGGCGCTTTCCGACCAGCGCTCCACAAACGCCCGATAGCCGGAGCGCGCCAGCCGCTCCCGATGGACCGGATCCCCCTGCAGCCGTCGCATCGCGGCGACCAGCTCCTCGGCGGTGTCGAACAACTCGCCGCCACCTGACTCGGTGACGATCTCCGGAAACGGCCCGATCCGGCGGGCGATGACCGGGGTTCCCTGCTTGAACGCCTCGATCAGGATGATCCCGAAGGTCTCGAAGCAGACCGAGGGGACGATGAGTGCCACCGCGTGCTCGTAGTAGCGGCGCAGATCGTCGAGATTGACCCGGCCGAGGAACTTTACCCTGTCGAGTCCTGCCGCGTGGGCCCGGAGGGTCGCGGCATATTCGCCGTCGCCTGCAATCAGGAGGTCGGCATCCGTGAACTCGCGGAAGAGCGGCATCACGTCGTCCAGACCCTTGATCTTCTCCAACCGTCCCACGAACAGAAAGTAGGGCCGGGCATGTGGCCGGCTCCCGCCCACCCCCGCCCCAGCCGACTCCGGGTCCGGCAGGAAGTAAGGGAGGACCTCCATCTCACGCGGGAAGCCGAACTCCCGGTGCTTGCGCCGGCTGAAGTCGCTCATGGCGATGAAGGTGTCCACGTGGTGCAATTCCCGCTCGAGCAAGCCGGTGGCCCGCCAGGCCTGGGGCGGTCGCCGGTAAGTCAGCTGACAGCGAACACAATCACGCCCGGTGCAGACCTCGCGGCCATAGCGCCAGAGGACGTGGGTGGGACAAACCAGCCAATGCTCGTGCGCCATGTAGAGCTTGAGGGCGTGGCCGTAGCGGAAGATCCCCGGCCCGCCCACCAATGACACATTGTGAAAATTAATGACGTCGAACTGCCCCTGGTTGAGAATCTTCGCGATTCGGGAGCCGTTCACCACCGGCCGGCCGAACTGCTGGGTGAGCAGGGGCGACAGCATTCCCATCCCACTCCTGAGGGAGATCACCTCGAGCCCCTCCGGCTCAGGCTGCGGGGCGGGCTCCGGCCCCTTGTGCAGCGTGTTGTAGGCATCGGCGTCGTGGACCACCGTCACCTGGTGTCCCGCCTTGACCAGTCCGCGGGCCAGCCGCTGAATGCCGATCCCGTCTCCGCCGAAATTGTGGGGCGGATAGAACGTGGTCAGGAAGCAGAAGCGGAGCCCTCTCAAGCGGCCGCCTCCCGGAGCGCCCCCAGGGCCGCGGCGGCGCCCCGGGGCCAGGTCAGCTCGAGGCTCCGCTCCCTGGCGCGGCGGCCCATGGCCAGGCGGGCCGGTTCGTCGGCGAGCAGGGTGCGCAGCGCCCCGGTGAGCTCACCCTCATTTCCCGGCCGGATGAAGAGGCCGCCGCCCTGCAGGAGCGAAGGAAGCGGGCTGGCGCTGGTCGCGACCACCGGCGTCCCGCACGCCGCCGCCTCGACCGCCGGCAGACCGAAGCCCTCGCATGCCGAGGGGAGCACTAGCGCCAGCGCGCCGGAATGAAGGTGGCGCAGTTCATCGTCGGGAACGAACCCGGTCCAGCGGACCAGGGTCTCGGTGCCGACCTCCGCGATGGTGCGCCGGATCTTGGCCTGGTCGCCGTGAAAGACATCCTGATCGATGCTGCCGACCAGCAGCAGGTAGAGCGGCGCCCCCTTCGATTCCCGGGCCAGCGCCGCGTGGGCCCGTACCAGGAGATCGACATGCTTGTGAGGATTGAAGCCGCCGACGTAGATCAGCCAGCGGGCCTCGGCGGGGAGCCCCGCCCGCGCCGCCGCGGCCCGGATTTCGGCCCCGGACTCGCTGGGACGGAAGGCCCGGGCCGGCGCTTCGACGGCGACCCGAATCCGCTCCGGCACCACCAGCAGCACCTCGGCGATCTCCCGCGCCGAAAAATCCGACACCGTGAGAACCAGTCGCGCCTGCCAGAGGGCCAGCCGCACCTTGAGTCGCCAGAACAGCCGCGCCCGCCGGGTCGGCAGGGTCAGCTCCGGAAAACGCTCGGCGATGGTGTCATGCACCGTTACCACGGCCCGCAGCCCCGGCGGCAACGGGAAGTAGGTGTACACCGAGGGCGAGAAGAACACATCCGGCGACTCTCGCCAGACCGCCCGGGTAAGCCGCAGCATATCGCCCGGGGAGCGATAGCCGTCGGCCGCGGCCGCCTCCGTGGGAGCCTGAGACTGGCTCACCGTAACGGTCCGGAGATTGGAGGCCCGGAGGTCAAATCGCGCGGCCGAGGCGGGATCGAGGAAGAACACGAACTCGTCCCCTGGGGCGAGGGGGACCATAGCCGCCAGCAGCTCACGGGTAAAGCGACCATAGCCTCGGCCATTGGCCCAGCAGGTCGCATCCACGCCGATGCGCATCGGCTCAACGGGAGGCCGGCACGGCCCCGAGATGCTGTTCCTCGATCTTCTGCTCCTCATGGTACTCGAAGTCGGTGTTGACCGACCAGATGTCGTGGGAAGCGCCCAACATGTTCCACACGGCCATCATGGCGGTCAGCATCGAGTGATCCTGGTTGTTGTACTTGTGCATTCCGTTCCGGCCGACCGTGTGCAGGTTGGCGATGGAATCGAGGTGGACCCGGACCGCGTCGAGACAGTCGCGGTACTTGGAATCGTAGATCGGATAGGCCTTGGGCATCCGGATCACGGCCCCGTCCTTCACATCCGAGGCGCGGGCCATGCCCAGCTGCTCCAGTTCCCGGGAGGCCTGCTTGATCAGATCGGCGTCGCTACTCTCCCAAAGGCCGTCGCCTTCGAAACAGAAGTATTCCATGCCGAGGCAGGTCCTGCCCGGCTCCGGCACCATGGCCGCGCTCCAGTTGTTGAAATTCTGGATCCGGCCGACCTTGACGCCCGGGGTGTGGATATAGATCCAATTGTCGGGGAACAGATCGGGTTGATTAATGATCAAACCGACGGTGATGAAGTCGCGGTAGGTTAGTTGGCTCGCGCCAGATCGAATATCTTCCGCCGCTGGCGGATCCAGTTTGGCAATCAGTTCGCTGATCGGCATGGTCGAGATTACGGCATCCGCCTCGATCGTTTCTTCGTGCTCGTCCGATCGAACTACGGCGCCGACCACGCGCCCGGATCGATGCAGGACTTTGACGACTTCAGCGTTCAGGCGAACTTCGCTGCCGCGCTCGAGCAAAATTTGCTGCGTGCGCTCCCACAACATGCCCGGACCCAACCGCGGATAATTGAATTGCTCGATCAACGACTTCACATTTTTTGCGCCGCGCGTGCCAAAGACGG
>JBGPJS010000468.1:0-3488 GCA_041485505.1 Gemmatimonadota bacterium
CGCCTTGTGGCGCACAAATTCGTCGGGCCAGCGGAGCGCTCCGTCCACCACCCCTCGATCGTCCAGCACCACCGCGTTGCCGGTGTTGGCGCCTTTGAGCAACCCTTTGGCCCGCAGGGCCTCGACTTCGCTGGTGAAGCCGAAGGTGCGGGCCCGGGCCAGCTCTGCCGCGAACGGCTCCTCGGCGATGTCGTAGCTCCCGGTCTGGCGCCGGATGAGAGGATGGTCCCACTCGATGGTGGCCGTGATGCGGAGCGACTTGGCGGGAGAGACTATGTAGACCGAGTCCCCCTCGGTGACCTGAAAGGGGGCCTGGACCCGGTAGAAGACCGGATCTCCTGCCTGCTCGACCGGCCCGGCTCCGCGGAGCAGCTCAAGGTAGGGGGCAAAAGAGCCGTCGAGGATCGGCGGCTCGGGGCCGTCGAGATCGATGATGAGGTCATCGATGCTGAGCGCCGTGACCGCGGCGAGGAGGTGCTCGACCGTATGGATCGTCTGCTCCCCCTGTCCCAGGGCGGTGCGGCGTTCGGTGGCGGTGACCTGTTCCACCCGGGCCGGGATCTCCGGGACTCCGGCGAGATCCACTCGGCGGAGCACGATCCCGCGTCCGGCGGGAGCCGGCCGGCAGGTGGCGGTCGTGGCGGCGCCAGTGTGGAGACCGGTGCCGGAGACCGATCCGGTACGTTCAATGGTTCGTCTTGGCACGCGCGCTCCGTTCCTGGACGATCGCTTCGAGTTGATCGATGATGGGAACGACACGGTACTGCGCGGCCTGGGCCCGCAGAAACTCCCGGTGGGTGCGGGCCGGATAGCCACCCACGGTGGCACCCGCCGGGATGTCGCCGATCACTACGCTGCAGGCGCTGACCCTAGCACCGTCCCCGATCGTGTTGTGGTCAGCGATCCCGACATGCCCCGCCACGATCACATCGTTTCCGATCCGCACACTCCCCGCGATTCCGGTCGTGGCCATCACCAGGCACCGCTCGCCCATTCGCACATTGTGACCGATCTGCACCAGGTTGTCGATCTTGGTGCCCCGCCCGATCCTGGTTTCGCCCACGCTCCCGCGGTCGACGCAGCTGGCCGAGCCGATCTCAACGTCGTCCTCCAGGATACATGCGCCCACATGGGGAAGCCGCTGGCGGCCGGCCGGGGTCATGGTGTAGCCGAATCCGGCTCCTCCGACCACGGCTCCGGCCTTGAGCACCACCCGGTCGCCGAGGCGGCTCCCGGGGTAGCAGACCGCGTGGGGGCCCAGCACGCAGTCCCGACCGAGGCTCACCCCTTCTCCCAGCACCACACCGGGGCCGAGACGCG
Organism: Gemmatimonadota bacterium; assembly: GCA_041485505.1. Taxonomy (GTDB): domain Bacteria; phylum Gemmatimonadota; class Gemmatimonadetes; order Gemmatimonadales; family GWC2-71-9; genus JBDUEA01. The sequence goes on from JBGPJS010000468.1 coordinate 1,321, forward strand.
ATCCGGCGCCAACCCGGACATCTCGACCCAGCACGACATGGGGTCCGACCTCCACCGCGGGGCCCAGCACCACTCCCGGGCCGAGGCACGCCGTGGCGTCGATGCCGGGAGCAACGGGCTCGAGCGGCACCAGGGCCGGAATAGCGACGAGGAGCGCACGGTAGGGATCGGAAACGACGATCCGATTGGGGGGCCCCCCCGGCTCCGCTGCCAGCACATCGGTGACCAGGACCGCTCCGGCGCCCGACTCCCGGAACTCCCGCAGATACCGGGTCGAGGCCAGGAACGACAGGGTGTGCGGTCCCGCCTGATCCAGCGGCCCGACCGCGTCGACCACCACCGTCCCGTCACCAAGCAGGCGGCCGCCGACGAGGTCGGCGACCGCCTGGGCGGTCAGGCCAGTGATGGCCACGGCGCTATTTGCTCGCGAGAAGGCGCTTGATGACCTTTTCGGTAAGATCGAGCGCCTTGTCCGCGGTGAGGATGCCGCTCCCTTGTGCGCTGACGTCGAAGATCATCGCGTAATTGCCTTCCGCCCGGACCGTCTCGATGATCGAGTTGACCTTGCTCTGGATCGGGTCCAGGAGTTCCCGTTCGCGGGTAGTGGCCTTCTCCCGAAGCTCGGCGGTGCGCTGGTCCAGCTTGTCCTGCTGGGCCTGCAGGTCCTTCCGCTTGGCCGCCCGGGCCGAGGGGCTGAGAAGGACGGAGGCCTGCTCGAACTCGGAGGCGGCCGAATCCATCGAGGCCTGCATCCGGGTCACCTCATTCTTGTAGCCTTCAAACTCCACCTTGTATGTCGACTCGGCCTGGGCGAACCCCGGCGCCTGCTGCAGAATCGACTGCACGTTCACGAAACCAATCTTCTGGGCCGCGGCCTGCTGCGCCAGGAGCGGCGCCACCCCGAAAGCGAGAATGGCCGACACGACCGTGGCCGCACCCAGCGTCTGATGCCTCATCCGGCACTCCATTACGAAAGATTAAGGGTCAAATCCCCGGCGCCCTTCCGCCGCCGGGGAACGGGTCACTCACCGGTTGTCGGCGATTCGTCGGAGCAACCGGTTGGTGAGGTTGAGGCTGCTGTCGGCAGCCACAATCCCCTGCCCCACCGCGCTGACGTCGATCACCAGCCCGAAATGGCCTTCGGCCCGTACGCTCTCGAGCACGGCGCGGACCCGTTCTTCCAGCGGCGCGAACAGGGTCTGCTGAAGGGCGCTGGCATCGGCACGGAACAGGGAGGTGCGTTGATCCACGCTGTCGCGCTGGGCAGCCAGCGCCTTGCGCCGGGCCGCCTGCTCCGCCGGTTGCAGCTTGTCCGACGCACTCAGCAGCTCGGCGCGTACCGAATCCAACGCGGTCTGAAGCCCGGTAATCTCCCGCTGATACGGGGCGAGCACCCGGTTGTAGATGGATTCGGCCTGCGCGTACGCCGGGATTTGCTGCAGAACAAATTGCCAATTCACGTAACCAATCCGCTGCGAGGCGCTGGCTGCCGCCGGCTGCGGTTTCTTGGTTTGGGCCGCCGCCCCGGCGGGGGCCAACCCCAGCAGGATGCCGGCGAGCAGGAGCGAACCGGAGAGGAATCGTTGGCGCATCAGAAGAAATTGCCCAGCTTGAAGTGGACTTTCCATCCGGGATTCGGCTTGCCGAACCGGTCCACCCGGTCGAAGCCGTACCCGAGGTCGAGCCCGATGGGGCCGAGCGGGGAGATGATCGCCGCCCCCACGCCGGCGCCGCGGAAGAGCCGGCTGGGATCGTATTGTCGGGGGGTGCGGTACACGTTGCCGGCGTCGAGGAAGCCGTCGAAATACAGGGACTGGCTCAGCCGGGCGCCCAGCTCGACGGTGAAGGCGGCGTAGGAGCGCCCGAACGAGGCGGCGCTCGCTGCGGAACTACCGGTGGCGTTCGGGTCGAAGCCGTTAGGCGTGATGGAAAACTCCTCGTACCCCCGCAGCGGGATGCCGAACTGGGTACCACCCAGCGAGTAGAGCTCGGTGAAGAACGGCCCGGCGTCGCCGAAAATGAATCCGGACTTGGCCGTGAACCCGAGCACGAAGCGGATGCCGCTGCCCAGTTGGTCGTTCCCTCCCAGGGTGCCGAGCGGCGCGTAGTAGCGGCCCTCGAGGTCCACCTTCCGATAGTTGCCAGTGCCGCCCAGGATGCCGCCGTTC
>JBGPJS010000469.1:0-3481 GCA_041485505.1 Gemmatimonadota bacterium
CGAGGGCCGCTCGGTCGCAGGCGGACAGGCGGACAGGCGGACAGGCGGACAGGCGGACAGGCGGACAGGCGGACAGGCGGACAGGCGGACGGGCGGACCGAAGGTAGCCGACTTCTGTCATTGCGAGGCCCCTTTGCACCGAGCGAAGCGAGGTTCCCAGGGGACTCCCTCGCGGCCGGGGCGCACGTTTGATTGGATGTGCGCCCGAGGGCCGCTCGGTCGCCGGGGCCGTGGCAATCTCCCACCGGTCGTCGGGGGGACGATCGGATCACTTCAGTGATAGATGCCGAGCCGCGGCTTCAGCCGTGGGTGGGCCCGGCCGGTTGAGCGACCGGCTTCGGCGGAGAACCGCTGGCCCTTCGATGAGATCCGCCCAGGGACGCCGGCGAAGCGTTGGGCCACGATTTCCCGCGGCCGACCGGCCGGTTGAGCGACCGGCCTCGGCGGAGAACCGCTGGCCCTTCGATGAGATTCGCCCGCGGGCACCGGCGAAGCATTCGGCCACGGTGTCCGGCGGCCAGCCGACCCGGTTGAGCGACCGGCTTCGGCGGAGAACCGCTGGCCCTTCGATGGGATCCGCCCGGGGGCACCGGCGACGCGTTCGGCCGACGGATTCCGAGACCCGTCCGATCGTGTTGGGCTCCCGCCCTCGGCGGATCGACAGGGGGCGCCGGGAGTTTTCCCTGGCTAGGCAGTTGGGAACCCCTGGGGCAGAAGTATTTACTGTCCCAGACCGGAAAAATGCATACTCTGGGCGGCGCGAGGCTCTCGAAATCCGCGGGGAGCAGGTTTGAGTGCCCGACGAGCGCTTCGGAGGCCAATACGCGTGGTCGACGCGGGCGACGTAGCGACCGGCCCGCCCGAATAAGCTCCCGGCACGCCCGCACAAGCTCTCGGCGCACTCGAACAAGCGCCCGGATGGCAGAATTTTTCTCTGGTGAGGGGAATTCATGCGGGGGCGGAGGGCGATCGGCCGGGTGCCGAGTCCGAATCAACGGTCGTGGCAGGCGGATTTGCGACCGGAGGGTCGGCATTAGCTCCCTCGAAGCCCGAAGAAGCAGTCGCCGGGGACGAATCAGCGACCGCCTCGATCGATTTTTCTCCGGGGGGACGACCACAAGCTATCCAGAATCGAAATTATGCAATCTGGCAGCGAAATATCCAGTCGGAGAGCGAAATTTTTCTATCTGGAGACTGTGACAAGGAGTCGGGAGATCTGGACCAGGAGGCTGGAGAATCTTCCGGAGGGTTGATGGGGAGTCGTGACCGGTGTCGGCGGGCGGATTGGACGCCCTACTTCTGTCATTGCGAGGGCCCCCGAGCGCTAGCGAGGGGCCCACGGCAATCTCGATCTCAGCCTGGCTCGGTCGCTCGCCACTACTCTCCGCCTCACCCCCTGTCCCCCTCTCCAGCAGAGCCGGAGAGGGGGAACCTTGGAAAAGACGTTCCGGCCTACCGACGTACCGCCTTACCGCCGCCCCGGCTCGGCAGCGCTCGCTGAAGCGAGGACTTCCTTCGCGCCTCGGCTTTCTCGGAGGGAAGCACGGTGGATCCCTGCCGATTCACAGCACCCCCGAGCGGCCGGCCCATCGTGACACGTAGGTCTTGAGGAAGGCGGTAAACTCGGCTGCATCCGGTGGCACTGGCTTGGCTCGATTGCTGATCTGATGGAACTCCAGGTGCGCCACGGGATTGACCAGCTGCGTCATCGCCACCTTCCGATTCCTGGCCACCGGAATACCAAACGAGGGGATGATGGCGATCCCCTCGTTGGCCTCCACCAAGGCGATCTGGGTATCCAGCAGGTTCACCACCATTTCTGGCGGACAGACAATGCCGGCCTTCGCCAGGCGCTGGTCGATGAGCTGCTGCGTCGGGTTGTCGGGCGGCAGCGAGATCAGCGGCTGGCCATCGAGCGCGGCCCATGGCATAGACGCCCGGGGAGGGGCCCCATCCTGTTCGGCACGAATCAGGATCAGGGAGAATCGGAAGAATGGGGTCCGCCGCACACCAGGCACACTCCGGAAGATTCCCAAACCCATATCGAGCCTCCCGGCTTGCACCCGCCGGAGAATCGCCTTGAGGTCCCCGTCGAACAACTGAATGCGCAGGTCCGGCCGCTGGCCGCGAAACTCCCGGATGGCCGGCGGCAGGACATTGGCCGCCACCAGTGGCGTGACCCCCACGGAAACGGACCGTTTCACCCCCTTCGCGGTCTGGCCGATGCGCGACATGGCGGCGTCCAGTTCCTGTACGCTCCGGAGGGTCACCGCCAGCAGATCGGTTCCGTGGGGGGTGAGATGCACCTGCCGAGTGGTGCGATCGAAGAGTCGAAACCCGAGCTGGTTCTCCAGCTCCCGAATGAGCAGGCTCAGGCCCGAGGGGGTCATGAACAGGGCCTCGGCGGCACGGCTGAAGCTGCGATGCTGGGCCACCAGGTGAAAGCCTCGGAGCTGCCGAGCGGTGAAATCCATTGTTTATGATAGCTCAACAATAGGTGAGTTCTCTGAATTTGTGCTCACAGGCTCTGTTTAGTAAAGTGTCTCCTGTGGCCGGCCACATTCCGCGTCTCACCTAACGCTTCACGAAAGGAGCTTCGTATGTCCGCACCATCTGCTGCAGGCGCCCGGAACATCGTGCTGGTCCATGGGGGATTCGTGGACGGCTCGGGCTGGGAGGGTGTGTATCGCGCCTTGCGAGCTCAAGGCTTCAACGTCAGTGTGGTCCAGAACCCCACCACCTCGCTGGCCGATGACGTCCAGGCCACCAAACGAGTGCTGGCGGCCCAGAACGGGCCGGCGATCCTGGTGGGGCACTCCTATGGCGGGGTCGTCATCACCGAGGCCGGCAACGATCCCGCGGTCGCGGGGCTGGTCTACATTGCCGCCTTTGCCCCGGATGCCGGGGAATCGGTGGCCTCGTTGATCAAGGATCCGGCACCGGGAGCGCCGGTTCCCCCCATCCTGCCACCGCAGGACGGCTTCCTCCTGCTGGACCGGGCCAAGTTCGCCGCATCCTTTGCGGCCGACGTGGATCCGGAGCTGGCGGCGTTCATGGCCGATGCCCAGGTTCCTTGGGGGGTCGAAGCCCTGCAGGGCGCCGTCACCACACCGGCCTGGAAGGCCAAGCCGAGCTGGTATCTGGTCGCGAGCGACGATCGGATGATCCCGCCGCCGGCGCAGCGCGCGATGTCCCAGAGGGCCGGCTCAACCGTCGCTGAAGTGGCCGGCAGCCATGCGGTCTACGTCTCCCAACCGGCTGCGGTGGCCAGCCTGATTGCCAAGGCGGCCAAGGGTGCCTCGGCCGGACGATCTGAAGGAGGACGGCTCGTCGTAGCATGAAGAAGCAGGCGCAGGGAGCCAGGCGGCCCGAGGGTGGGTCGCCTGGTTTCGTTTCCTCACCCCCTGTCCCCATCTCCAGCAGAGCCGGAGCGGGGAACGTCGGAAACGACCTACCGGCCTACCGCCGTACCGCCGTACCG